>JBDTSU010000285.1:0-4804 GCA_039930965.1 Betaproteobacteria bacterium | reverse complement strand
GGGTGCTGGAGAGTGGCAGGTGGGACCAATGACCTCCGTTCGTGCTGAGCCTGTCGAAGCACATTTGAGCAAAGTTGCTGATTCAGCGCAGCCCGTTCAGCCCTTCGACAGGCACAGAGCGGACGGGAATGGTGTTTCCGAAGTTCACACGCTGTGATCGGACATTTCATTCTCGTTCGCCTCCGAGCCGAAAGCGTGCCGGGGCAGGCTCTGAGGTATCGAAGGGTTGATTGGGCTGTACTGGATCAATTACTTATTCGATTTCCATTCTATTGGGGCAGTAATTGCTGTCATTCCCGCTTTTGCGGGAATGACAGCAATTATTATTGTAATGATCGGGAATTGGAATTGGCCCATGGGTGCGCCGACGGGCTCAGCACAAACGGAGGTACCTGAAGTTTTCCTCACCGTCGATCCCTGATGCGCGGACCGCGCGGGTTGCAGGTTGACTGCTCCTTAACGCGCACTGCATCATTGGCCGGTCAATTCGACGCGATCCGACCCATGCAGCCATGACCCGATTCATCACACCTTCAACCCGGCTAAGTTTCTTTGCCGAAAAATTCGGCGTGCAATTTTGGCGTGGAAAGACCTTTGCGCACCTGGCGGTCGCCACCTTGTTTATCGCCGCCCCGGCATTCGCCGCGCAACTGGAGTTCGACGAGTACGTGCAGCGGGCGCAGGCGGCCGTAAGCCGCGGCGATTGGGAATCGGCGGCCAGCCAGTACGCCCAGGCCATTAACCACCCCGACCTGCCCCGCGATACCGCCACCCGCAGCACCGTGAACCTCGAGTATGGGCGCGCCATCGGTGTGCTGTGCCACTATGGCGAGGCGGAAAAATATCTGTTGCGCGCCCGGGAGATGGTCGACAAGGCCAATGCCTCCGCCTTCGCGGCACTGATTGAATTGGGCGCGATCAGCGTGGCGCAGAAAAAATATGCCGAGGCCGTCGGCTATTTCTCACCGCTGCTGCCGCTGATCGAGCGTGAGTCGCGCACCAAGTCATCGCCGCGGGTGGTGGCCGATGCCTACGAAAAATTCGCCCTCGCCCTCGCCGCAACGGGCAAGACAGCGGATGCAGAATCCTACAAGCGCGCGGCCGCGCAAATTCGCGCCACCGTGCCGCAAGCCGTCGCCCCGGGCGCCATCACTCCGTACGGCACGCAATGCCCGCCGTCCTGATGCTGCTGCTACCGGAACGTGTACTGGTATGACACGCCGATGCCGTGCACGCGGTAACGCGGCGGGACCTGTGCGGTGCCGATCAGGTTTGCGAGCGTCGCCACCGCCACCTGCTGGTATGCCCAGTCGGCGCTGTTGAGGCGGCGAAAGAAATAACTTGCCTGCAACGTCGCCCGGCGGTCGACGGCATAACGCGCCGTCAGGTTGAGGTGGTCCGAACGGGCACTCAAATCGGGCAATGCCGTCGCCGGGTTTTGCGCGGCTGGTACACCCGCGCCGACGCTGGTCGAGATGGGCGTGCGTCCGCGCACGGCAATCGCATCGGCACTCAGCTGCAAGCGGCCGCCGAGCAATCCCTGGTAGCGCAGCCCCGCGCCGATCGAGGACGTCCGATCGGTCAGCTGGTTGAACCAGTCGGCATCCGCGCTGCCGGCGACGACTGAATTGGTGACCTGCCGGCTGCGCTCACGCGAACGCTGGTCTTCAAAGGCATAGAACAACGTTGCGCTGGCGTCGTCGCTGAACACGTAACCGAGGTCGGCGCTGGCCGACCAATTGCTCGCGTCGGTCACGCCGTACGGCGAGTGCGGATAACGATCGCGATTCACATCCAGCCGCGCCTGCAGCGAGACCGCCGCATCCGGCATGAAACCAAGCAACAGGCGCGAGCGCTGGCGATCGCGGTCGGCCAAAAAGAACTTGTTCTGCAAGGGCCCATTGCGGACGCAATCAGCCAATACGGCGCAGCCGTTTGCCGATGCCAGTCCATCGATGAACGCGGCCGACGTGTAGCTCGCGAGGTACGGGGCGTTGTACTGGTATGACGTTCCGCGCCTCACCAGCAATGCGTAGCTGGCGTTGGCGGTCCATGGCCCGCTGCCGCCGCGGCGCAACTCGAGGCGCCAGGTATCTTCGCTTGTGCGTTCGACTTCGGCATAGGTGCGCGTGATGGTTTCATGGTCCCAGCCGGCCTTCGCCGCGATTCCGGCCGCCACACGGTAGTCCGCTTCCAGCACCAGCTGTTCCAGGCGGCGGCTGCGCGGCAGGTTGGTGCGGATGCGGTCGCTGTTGCTGCCGGCCGGCGGCTGGAGCTGGATATCGCCGCCGACATAGATGAATTCGGATAACGGCGTGCGGTTGTCGCGGTCCTCGTACTTGAGCGTCGCGTTGACATTGAGATTGCGCATCGGCCGCATGAACAGCCGGGCATGCAGGAAGGTCGTGTCGACCAGACCGTTCAGCGCGTTGCGCGGCAGCGGTGTGGCGGTCAGCCCGGGATTGATTGTATACGGCAGGAATGCCTCACTTTGCGTCATGCGCCCGCGCGAGCCGGTCAGCGTCAGGCGCGTGGTCGACGAAAATTCGTAAGCACCACTGGCGGACAACTGATGGAACTGGTTGTCCGGCGCGACGCCGGTCTGACCGTTGGCCAGCGGAAAACCCGCCGGGAGCCCCGACGTGCCACCGACCCACGGCGCATTGCTGAATGGATTTTGCCAGGCGAGCGAGCCGACGTGATTGCGGAAAAGCGAGCCATGATAGGAAAACGTGAAACGCTGGTCCTCGCCGTTGAACGCCAGGCTCATATCGATCAAATGCGTGGAAGAATCGATCGGCTCGGGCAGCAGCACGGCGCGCGCATTGCCGCCATTGCTGCCGAATTCGGCGCCGCGAAGCCTGGTGCCCTCGCGATCATCGTTGCGCAAGCTGGCCCGCAATTCCCATTCGCGCGACAGCCAGTAGCTCACGCCGGCCTCGGCGCGCCGGCGATTCACTTCCACATCGAATGCCCGAAGGCTGCCGGCGAGTGTGTCCATCGCCGCCGTATCGGCGCCGCGCACAAATCCGGCCGGCAGGGTCAGCGACGTCGAGCCGGCGCCGAGGAACGGGGTCTGGTAGCTGTCGGTATAGAGACGCGGCAGCGCATCGTAGCCAAACGTAATTCGGTACGCGCCCTGGCGTCCGTACTCGCCCGCGAGGTTGCGCGAGCTCAGGCCCAGGTTGGTCCCGGTGAATCGCCAGCGAGTCTTGTCATCGGCGGGATTGCCATAGCTGTACTGGCTGCCGCGCAGATCGACACCGCCGATTGCATAGCCGCCTTTCCGGTCGAGGCCGGTGTAATTGCCGGCCGCGAACGATCCTTCGCTGACCGCGCCGGCACCGATGTCGATCGTGCTCGACGGGCGCGTCAGTTCGGCGAGGGCGTCAGTGTCCGTGGCCGCTTCGGTGGGCACGGCGGCCGCGTGTGCCAGCGATGCGAAGGCGAAGCCGGCGACCAGCGTGGCCAACCGGCCTCCCGCAAAAGGGGAAGAAGTAAGCCAGTGCATTCCGGCGCGCGTTTGCATGATTGTCGAATCCACGCTAACGCGTAAACCGCGGTCCCGACGGGTGATTGCTGCCGTGAACCGCCGAGTGGCAATTGGTACAGGCGCGCAGCAGCAGTTGTTGCGACGGAGCACTGCCGCCGGCCGGCACGGGCAGGCCGCGGCCGCTGAATGCCGGCGTGGTGTGCGGGCTGCCGGCGTGACACCCCTGGCACAGCCATGGCGGGCGCACCTTTAGCAGGGGCGCGATGTTCGAGCCGTGCGCGACGTGGCAATTGCTGCAGTCGTCGGTGGCCGGTGGATGCTCCCACAGGAACGGCCCGCGCTTGTCGGCGTGGCAGCTGTAACAGGTCTCGTTGAGCGTGTTCTTCACCAGCTGCCTGGGCCCGGTCGAGCCGTGCGCATTGTGGCAATCCGCGCAGGTGACTTTGCCGGTGGCGATCGGATGGCTGGAAAGATAATGGACTTGCGCGCGCTGGGTCTGGTGACAAGTGAAGCAGACCTCGCGCTGCGTATCGCGGGCCAGCACCTTGTCCTGCGGCTGATGGATTTCATGGCAGGACGCGCAGGTGACGTCGTTGCCGGCGTGCGCGCTGCCTTGCCAGTGGTTGCGCTTGCCGGAATTGTGGCAATTGAGGCAGGTGCGGCTTTGCACCTCGGCCGGTGATTTGTTTGCGCCGCTGAATACGAAATCCGGCGGCGGGCGCGGCGTGGCGTCATCCGCATGCCGCACGTGTCCGCGGCTGGAGCCATGGCAGGCCTGGCAGCCCGGCTGGCCGGCCACGCCGTGGCGAGTGCGATGAATCGACAGGATCGGCTTCTTCTCGCCGGCGCCGTGGCAGCGGGTGCAGACGGCATCACCGCTGGTGCCTTCCTTGAGTGTCGTGAGCGCATCGGCCGCGCGGGCATCTTTCGCAACCAGCGCCGCGCCGCAAGCGGCGCCAAGACCGAGAGCGATCGAGACGATCAGCGGAAACAAGGAGCTTGTATTCGCGGCGGCCCTGGACATGACGGCAGTCTAATGCAAGGCTTGCCGGCGTGTCATCGCTTGTCACGATTCTCGCGTGTTGCTGCCGCGGGGGAACCGGCGTATCGTCGCGCATGGCTTCAGCCACGCTTGCGTGGGCATCGACTTGTGGACCTATTCGTGATCGGGAGCAGAACCGGATGAACGCAGCCGCCGCCGGACCAACCAAATCGATGGCCTACCCGTGGCTGGTGGTGGCGATCCTGATGGTCGCCTACGTGTTTTCATTTGTGGACCGGCAAATCCTCAACCTGCTGGTCGGACCGATC
>JBDTSU010000284.1:0-4815 GCA_039930965.1 Betaproteobacteria bacterium | reverse complement strand
GGAGCTTCTGGGCGATGGCCTCGAGGGTCGCGCCGGAAGAAATGCCCACCAGCATGCCTTCTTCGCACGCGGCGCGCCGTGCCATCGCGCGCGCGGGCTCGGCATCGACCTGGATCACGCCGTCGAGCAGCGAGGTGTCGAGGTTTTTCGGAATGAAGCCGGCGCCGATACCCTGGATCGGGTGCGGCGCGGGTTGTCCGCCGGAAATCACCGGTGAAGCGGTCGGCTCGACGGCATAGACCTTTAACGCCGGCCACGCCGCTTTCAGCACGCGCGCGCAGCCGGTGATATGACCGCCGGTGCCGACGCCGGTGATCAGCACGTCGATGCCACCGGCGAAGTCGGCGAGGATTTCCTGCGCGGTGGTGCGCATGTGCACGTCGATGTTGGCGGGGTTTTCAAACTGCTGGGGTATCCAGGCACCGGGCGTGGCCGCCGCCAGTTCCTGCGCGCGGGCGATGGCGCCCTTCATGCCCTTTTCGCGCGGCGTCAGCTCGAAAGTGGCGCCGTAGGCCAGCATCAGCCGGCGGCGCTCGATGGACATGCTGTCGGGCATCACCAGCACCAGCGGGTAGCCTTTGACGGCCGCGACCATGGCCAGACCGATGCCGGTGTTTCCCGACGTCGGCTCAATGATCACGCCGCCTGGTTTGAGGGCGCCGGATTTTTCCGCGTCCTCGACCATCGACAGCGCGATGCGATCCTTGATCGAGCCGCCGGGATTGCTGCGCTCGGATTTGATCCAGACCTCATGGCTGGCGCCGAACAGGCGGTTGATGCGAATGTGCGGCGTGCCGCCGATGGTGTCGAGGATGGATCGCGCTTTCATGCCTGGCTCCGGATGCGACTGTTGGGCCTGCCAGTCTGAACGATTCCGGCGGGTTGCGCAAAGCACCATTGCGCATGCTGTATTCGCGTTTTGGCGTCACTGCCGTGACGTTCCCGGCCCGTGCCGGCCCGGATGCGCCGGGCCGGCCGCGATCAGGTCGACAGTTTGAAGTCGATGATGATTTCGCCGGGTTTGCGCGATACGTACGCAATCCCGAGGCGCGGACCATAGCGCCCGTTCAACTGCTGCAGCAGCGGCAGCGGATCGTGATCGTTGCAAAAGCGCATGGTCTCGCCGGCTTGAAGGGCATCCAGCGCACCGAAGATCGCCGCGTGCCGGAAGCGCTTGGCGACACCGCGCGCGTCAAATGGGTAAATGGCCTCGGCAAAGGCCGGAAGGGAACAGTCGTGTGCCATGATAATGAGTCCTCGGTTGGGGGCGGGGAGTGAAGGCCGGTGTCTGCCGGCCCGGTGTTCGTCGGATCAATCGGCTTGTCGTCAGGTGCGCTGCGGATGCGGCGCGAGGATCGGTCGGCGGTGCTTGCCGCCCGTCAGCAGGCGCAGCGCAAACAGGGCCAGGAACAGGCAGCCGACGGCAAATACCACGTCGCCCGGCACGCGCATCCATACCATGGTTTCCATGAAGGACGAATGGATGACTTCAGGAGAACGGGCAAACCACATGCCCTGGGTGATGCTGGCCCAGGCCTGGTAGATGCCGGCGGGTACCAGCGAGATGAACACCATCATCGCCAGGCCGATGTTGAGCGACCAGAACATCGGCTTCAGCAGTTTGTCGGACCAGGCCGCGCGATCTGACATGCCGCGCAGGCAGAACAGCAACAAACCGATACCCAGCATGCCGTACACACCGAACAGGGCAGCATGCCCGTGGGCCGCGGTCATGTTCAACCCCTGCATGTAATACAACGCGATCGGCGTGTTGATCGAGAAGCCCAGCAGGCCGGCGCCGACGACGTTCCAGAATCCGACCGCAATAAAGCACAGGATGGACCATTTGTAGGTTCGCACCCACGGCGCCGCCTGCGAGCGCTTATAGTTGCCATAGGCGTCTATACCAATCATGGCCAGCGGCACTACTTCCAGCGCGGAGAACATGGCGCCGATGGCGATGACAAAAGTGGGCGTGCCGGTAAAGTAGAGGTGATGCAAAGTACCCAGAATGCCACCGAACAGGAACACGATCGTTTCCAGTACGATCGCGCTGTTGGCGGTGCTGGCACGGATCAGTCCTAGGCGCGTGAACAGCAGGGCGATGACGGCGGTGGCGAAGACTTCAAAGAATCCCTCCACCCACAGGTGGACCAGCCACCAGCGCCAATACTCGACCATCGCGTAATGGGTGTGTTTGCCCCAGGTCAGCGAGGTGGCATAGAAGCCGCCGATGCACAGGGCGGCCAGGAAGACCATTGCGATCAGGCCGCGGCTTTCGGAGGGTTTTTTCAGCGCGGGTATCAGTCCTCGGCCGAGCAGCATCACCCAGAACAGCAGGCCGATGAACAGCAGGATTTGCCAGACGCGGCCCATGCTGGTGAATTCCAGGCCCTGATTGCCGATCCAGAAAGAAAAGTCATTACCCATATGCTGCAACGTGCCCAGCCAGCCGAAGGCGGTGGAGCCGACGACGATGAACAACAAAGCGTAGAACAGCACATCGACACCGAGCCGCTGGTACTTGGGTTCATGCCCTGAAATCGCCGGCGCGATGTAGAGGCCGGTTGCCAGCCACGCGGTGGCGATCCACAGTACCGCGAACTGGGTGTGAATGGTGCGGCTTACCGTATAGGGCAGGATCTGCGCGAGCGGAAAACCAAAGAAGCTCTTGCCCTCGACGGCATAGTGGGCGGTGATGGCACCCATGGCGACCTGCGCCAGGATCAGGCCGATGACGACGTAGAAGTATTTGCGCGTCGCTTTCATGGACGGCGTCGGCTTCAGGTTGAACAGTGGGTCGTCCTTGGGCGGGACCGGATCGCCCTCTTCCTTACTGAGCGAGTGGTAGAACAGCATGCCGGCAATGGCGGCGATCATGAAAATGATGCTGGCGATTGACCAGATGCCGGCGCCCGCCGTCGGCGTATTGGCGACCAGCGGCTCGTGCGGCCAGTTGCTGGTGTAGCTGAGGCCGGTTTCTCCGGGGCGATCGGTCGCGGCCGACCAGGCCGACCAGAACACGAAGGCCGGCAAGGCTTTCAGGTCCAGCGGATCGGTCAGCGATCCGGCGTTCATGGCGTATTGCTCGCGCAAAAGGTCCAGTGAGGGATCGGATCCAAACAGGCTGGTGTAGTGACTCGCAACTTGCCGGACAGCCGCGGTGCGCGCGGGCGAGAGCGTGATCGTGCCGGTCGCCGCGTCGTAGGTATTGCGGCGCATCTCGCTCTTCAACCGCGCGTTCAATTCCGCTTGCGGGCCGGCGCTGAGCTGCTCGAATGGCTTGCCGAATTCGCGTTGCGCCCACACCGCGCGCAGGGCCAGTGCCTCGCGGTGCAGCCAGTCGGCCGACCAGTCCGGTGCGACGTAGCTACCGTGGCCCCACACCGACCCCAACTGCTGGCCACCGGCGGAGCGCCAGGCTTCCTGCCCACGTTCGACCTCGCCGTCAGTGAACAGCACCGCGCCGTTGCTGCCGACGACTTGCTTGGGAATGGGTGGCGCGGTCAGGTAGATCTCGGTGCCGACCCAGCCCAGGACGGAAAAGGACAGTACGCAGATGACGGCGAGCCAGGTCCAGAGTTTGCGTGTGGCGTGCATGACGGGATTCCTTTGTTGTTGAAGTTGAATTGAGCGAAGGCGGAGTGCGGATGACGATCGATTTATGAAGTATTTTATCTACATGTATTATAAGATGCAAGTAATATGTTTCTTTTAAGGCGGCAGGCAGCCGGGCGGCCTTCATAAACATCTATACTGGATACTTTATTTAAGCGCGGCCCGGCGGCGGCGCCGGAAACGCTCCCTCCTCAACCGTGGAACTTGTGCCATGAGACTGACCGCCTACACCGATTACACGCTGCGCACGCTGATGCATCTGGGCATCAACCGCGACCGGCTGGTGACGATCCAGAACATCGCGGAGTTGCACGGCATCTCCAAGAACCACCTCATGAAAGTGGTGCACCAGCTGGGTCTCACCGGCATGGTGGAAACGGTGCGTGGCCGTAACGGCGGGCTCAGGCTCAACCGCAAACCGGCGGACATCAATATCGGCGAGGTGGTGCGCAACACCGAGACCGATTTCTTCATGGCGGAGTGTTTTGACCGGCAGAGCAATTCCTGCGTTTACGCGCCATCTTGCGTGCTGAAAGGCGTGTTGGGGTCGGCGACGGCGGCCTATCTGGCGGTGCTGGATGGCGTCACGCTTGATGACCTGATCGGCGAGAAGATCGGCCGCGGCAACCTGGCGGCCGCCGTGAGCCCCATCCGCCTGCTTGCCCCCACCCGGACCGGCAAGCGCAAGTAGGCAGGCGGGACGGGCCCGCGACCCGGCTTTGCGGGCGGTTAAGGCGTGCCGTCGGCCGACAGCTGCGCAAGTGTGAGCCGCGCACGCGCCTGCAGGGCCCGGTACGAGCGTTCCCACTCTCCCGCGCGGGGCGTGGTCAAAGCGATGTGACGGACCAGCAGTTCCAGAGCGCGCTTGTCGGCCTGCTCGCGCGCGAGCGCCTCGCGATGCTCCTGCGCATAAACCAGTTCCACCTTGCGATCCTGGCATACGCCGACACAGGTCTGCGGGGCCTCGATCTTGCCGCAGCCGATGCATTGCCAGGCCTTGACGAATTCGGCCATTTAGCTAGTCCTCGATAAGAAATTCGCGTTTCGATGGCGCGTGGGTGCCGTCGTCGGCTCCCGGCAGCGGCGGTTTCCTTTCCAGGATCACCGGCCATACTTTTGCCAGGCGCGCGTTGAGGGCGATAAAGTCCGCCTGGTGCTTCGGGACATCCGTATCCATGTAGATGGCCTCGACCGGAC
>JBDTSU010000283.1:0-4826 GCA_039930965.1 Betaproteobacteria bacterium | reverse complement strand
ACGCGCCCAGTGCTTGCTGGCCGGTGAAATCGACAGCCTCGGCGTCTTCGTTCGCCTGCCCGAAATCGAATTCAAGCTTGAATTCGTCGGTGAGTTTGATGTTGGCTGCGAACGGCCGGCCCAGGCGGCTGCGAAAGCCCAGTAGCGGGCCGATGCTTCTTTTGGCGATCAACTCGTCAATCTCGGCCGGCTCAAACTGCCGGCCGGCAAGTATGCGCCACAGCGAGAAATCACAATTCTCGCATTGAAACTTCTTGTAGTTTTCCTTCACCGTGCCGCCGCACTTCGGGCACTTGGCCTTGAGCGTGATGTAATCGCCGGGCACGGTTTCGCTTTCGTGGGCCTTGGCGCGCTCGACAATATGACGCGTCATTTTGGCGATCTCGCGCATGAAGGTGGCACGCTTGAGCTTGCCGTGCTCCATTTCTTTCAACTTGAATTCCCACTCGCCGGTCATTTCGGGCGAGGCAAGTTCGGGAATTTCCAGTCCGCGCAGCAGCGTAATCAGCGAAAACGCTTTCGGCGTTGCCTGCAATTCGCGGCCGAGGCGCACCAGATATTCTTCGGCGAGGAGTTTCTCGATAACCACGGCGCGCGTGGCCGGCGTACCGAGGCCGCGTTCCTTCATCGCATCGCGCAATTCCTCGTCTTCCACCAGTTTGCCGGCGCCTTCCATGGCGGACAGCAGCGTGGCTTCGTTAAAGCGCGCGGGCGGTTTGGTCTGCGTGGCGAGCACGTCGATTTTTTCGGTTTTCGCTTTCTCGCCTTTTTTCACGGCCACCAGGTTGGGCGTTTCATCGTCGCCCGCCGCCGCTTTGCCGTGGACTTCCAGCCATCCGGCGTTGACCAGCACACGGCCTTCGCTCTTGAAGGCTTCCTTTTCGACCCGCGTCACGCGCGTGGTGACCATGTATTCGGCGCTCGGATAAAACACCGCGAGGAACTGCCGCACCACCAGATCATAGAGCTTCTGTTCGATTTCGCTCAGCGCCTTGGGTGCCAGCGGGGTCGGGATGATGGCGAAGTGATCGGAAATTTTCGCGTTATTGAAAATACGTTTGTTGGGCCTGACCCAGCCTTGCTTGAGTATTTTCTTCGCCAGCGGGCCGTAGCTCGAAGCGGAAAGTTCCTCGAGCGTGGCTTTCACCGTGTCGAGATAATCTTCGGGCAACGCGCGCGCGTCGGTGCGTGGATAGGTGAGTACTTTGTGTTTTTCGTACAGGGCCTGGGCAATCGACAGCGTGGTGCGCGCGGAAAATCCGAAACGTCCGTTGGCGGCTCGCTGCAAACTGGTGAGGTCGAACAGCAGCGGCGAGGCCTGCGTGGTGGGCTTGCTTTCTTCTTCGATCTCGCCCGGCTTGCCGTCGCATTTGGTCTTGATCGCCTGCGCGCGTTTTTCGTCCCACAGGCGTTCCGCGCGCAAGTCGGTATTCGCGGGATCGCCTTCGCCTTCCTTCTTTGACTTGGCGAATTTTTCGTCGATCCAGCGACCTGCATATGCGCCGGCGGCGACGCCGAATGTTGCATGCACTTCCCAGTAATCCTTGGGCACGAAGCGTTTGATTTTTTCTTCGCGCTCGACCAGGATTGCCAGGGTCGGCGTTTGCACGCGGCCCACCGGTGTCTTGTGAAAGCCGCCGCTCTTGGAATTGAAAGCCGTCATTGCGCGCGTGCCGTTGATGCCGACCAGCCAGTCGGCTTCCGAGCGGCACACGGCGGCGTCTGCGAGCGGCAGCATTTCTTCGTCGCTGCGCAGATGCTTGAAGCCGTCCTTGATCGCGCCGGGCGTCATCGATTGCAGCCACAGGCGTTTCACTGGTTTCTTGCTGCCGGCGTGGCTGGCAATGTAGCGAAAAATCAGTTCGCCTTCACGGCCCGCGTCACAGGCGTTGATCACGCCGGTGACGTCTTTGCGCTTGAGCAGCCGGGTCAGCAGCTTCAGCCGCGCCTCGGATTTCTCGATCGGCAGCAGGTCGAAGTGCGGCGGAATCACCGGCAGGTTGGCAAATGACCATTTGCCGCGCTTGACCTCGAATTCATCCGGCACGGCGATCTGCACCAAATGGCCGACCGCCGACGACAATACATAGTCGTTACTCTCGAAATAGTCATCGACGCGCTTGAATCCGCCAAGCACGCGCGCAATATCGCCGGCCACGGACGGCTTTTCAGCGATAATTAATTGTTTTGACATGGTTTTTTATGGGTGCCTGCGCCGGAAAGACGTTAATCACCGCAACATGCGGCGCAAAAAGAGCGGCAGATAATAAGAACAAACCGGGCGGGAGCGCAAGCGCAAATCATTGTGCCGGGTGCACGGAAGCAGCCCAAGCGGTATAAAAACAATAATTAAAACATATAGTTAAGTAATGCGCTGCCACAGCCCGCCGGGCAGGCCGGCTACTACGCCTTCCAACTCAAGCTGGAGGAGTGCCGCGCTGATTTCATGCACGGGCAGGCCGGCGCGGCCCGCCAGCGTGTCGATGTCGCACGGATCGTAGGCCATATGGGCGAGCAAAGGATGAGTGAACGTGCTGAATTCGGCGCTGACAGGCCCGCTGGCGGGCACTGGCAGGCGCAGTTCGCCGAGAATGTCCGCCGCGTCATCCACCAGCTTGGCGCCCTGTTTAATCAGTACGTGGCAGCCTTTGGACAGCGTGGAGTGGATTGAGCCGGGAATGGCGAATACGTCCTTGCCCAGTTCGTTGGCAATACGTGCAGTGATCAGCGATCCGCTGGACATGGCTGCTTCAACCACCAAGCAGCCCCGCGTCATGCCGCTGATCAGCCGGTTGCGGCGCGGAAAATTTGCAGCCAGTGGCGGCGTGCCTAGAGGAAATTCGGAAACGATGGCGCCTTTTTCGGCAATGGCATGCGCCAGATCTCGGTTGCGCGCCGGGTACACCTTGTCGAGTCCGGTGCCGACAATGGCGATGGTTGATGACATCCCTGCCAGCCCCCCACGATGCGCTGCAGCGTCTATGCCCAGCGCGAGTCCGCTGACGATGCTGAGCCCGGCATTGCTCAGCGTGGTGGCGAAGGATTCCGCAGTGAGCTTGCCCTGTGCCGTGGCATTGCGGCTGCCGACGATCGCGATTGCCGGTCGATTCAACAGGTCGATCCGGCCTTTCACGTAGAGCAACGGTGGCGGATCGGGTGTTTGCAGCAGCGCTTGCGGGTACTCGGCATCGGCCAGCGTCAGCAAGCGGTTATTGGCCTCACCCAGCCAGGCCTCAGCGGCGCTCGGGTCACCGTGCAACTGGCCGTCGAGTATGGCGTCGGCGATTTTGCTGCTGACCACGGCAGTGAGCGCGCTACGGCTCGCACCCAGTACCTGCTCCGGGCCGCCGAACGCCAAAAGAAGTTTACGAAACGCTTCGCCTCCCAGGCCCGCCGTTAAAGACAAACGCAGCCACGCTGTAATATCAGGAGCAAGCGACATAATGAGCGCGCCGCCGCAGCGGTCTACGCATGGAGCTGCGTGTTAGCGGATCAGGGGGTGGTAAATACGTCGTCGATCGCGACCGGCAGTCTTGCCTGCATTACCAGGGCGAAGGAGGCGCGGTCGAAGGTTCGGAACACCATCACCAGGCCATAACGTTCGGCGGGAATCTTGGCAAGGTCGGAATCGTTGATCACCGTCGGCTTGCCAAAAAACAGCGGGCTGTCGCGAACATTGAGCTGCTCTTCCGGATAAGGCCGCCGTGCATCGCTGCCGGTTGGGCCGGTGCGGCCAAACATCGGACTGGTGCGCAGCGAATAGCGTGCGGTGTTCTGGCTGCGATACAACGCCAGGACATGGCCTACTTCCAGGCCGTCTTTGGAACCTTTGGAGAGCGATATCACGGAATAGCGGCCGGTTTCGTAGAGGTTGTCGGCGAGTGACATCACGCGGCCCCGTACGGCGCCTGCGGGTGCGCGCGGTACATAGGCAAACACCGGTATCTCTTTGGTAACCGGAATCAGATGGTCGCCGGTGTAGATTTCCTGCGTGGATTTCATAATTTCGATACGGCTTATTTCGCCGAACTGGCGCACTCGAGCCTCGCCCAGATACAGGCCCAGGTAGCCGATGGTTGCGCCGGTATCCGGATCAACCAGCTTGTCGCCGCGTCGATAGATATGCCAGTCTTCACTCATGCCCTTGGCCAGGCCCTTGACATAAGCGATATTGCCCGCACCTACAGCGACACGTGATTCTTCCGTCGCCATGATTTGCGGCGCGCTGTCGAGTTCGGTTTCACCGACTATTATCGGGCGTGAAATGAAGGGTTCAATTACCGAAGGTGGAATGGTGGGCACCGCTTGCGCCAGATCCTCTGTGCGTACGCGAGGTGACAGTTTCACGGTGTTCAATTCCAAGCGACCCGTGGCCCGGTTCAGTACCAGCACGTCTCCCGGATAGATGCGATGCGGATTGCGGATTTGCTCGCGGTTCATGCCCCACAGTTGTGGCCAGTTCCAGGGCTTATCCAGATAGCGCCCGGAAATACCCCACAAAGTATCGCCGCTCTGTACCGTATAGCTGTCGGGTGCGTCGGCCTTCAACTCCTGCGCCCCGGTATATGCAGCCCACGTCATCGAAGCAGCAACGACGAGCAGCGATATAATCCTGTTTTTCATAGACATAGATACACCTCAATGAATATGCCGGCCGTTGCGACGGCTGCAGCAAATATACATGAGCACAGCGGTTTGTTGTACCGGCGCAACATCATACTTTGGTTTAAATTCTGCATCTAGTTAATTCTATTAGCAAGACTTTTTGTGTCCAAGCTTACTATTTTGCTGTACCCCGATTCGCGCCTGCATACGGTGGCCGCGCC
>JBDTSU010000282.1:0-4866 GCA_039930965.1 Betaproteobacteria bacterium | reverse complement strand
TTATGCGAACAGTATTGTGTCAAGTCTTTCTTGTGCCTGACCAGGCGACGGTAAGCCGTTTCAAGTGTGCTGAAACCACGGCTGGTTTGCGCGCGTTCGTCGGCGGACAAACGGCGCTCGCCGTCACCGCGCCCATGAGCGGCGCAAACGTGTCGCAACTGGTTACAGGTTCATGCCTGCGCCTTCGGTTCAGGTGGCGTAATGTATGTCCTGAACAGGTCATACAGGGGCAATCAGCATGGCGACAAAAGAGCAACCGTCCGGCCTGCCGGGATTTGAAAGGCTGCGATCCGCGGCCGCAACCCTCGCGGCATTCCTGATTCTGACGCTGGGCAGCACCGCCGCCCATGCGCAGTCGGCACAGGACCTCGTCGGCTTCTGGTGGAAACCCACCGAATCCGGCTGGGGCCTCACCCTCCAGCAGCAGGGCGCCAGCACCTTCGCGGTCTGGTTTACCTACGACGCGCAAGGCACGGCGATCTGGTACACGCTGACCTGCAGCTTCGCCGGCAATACCTGCGCGGGCGACCTGTATACCGGCAGCGGCACGCCTTTGTTGCAGATCACCGGCAGCGCCAATCTGGTCGCCAGCAAGGTCGGCACCGGCAGTATCGCGGTGACCGGCACCAACCGCCTGTCGCTGGGCTACACCATCGGCAGCGTCACGCAGACCAAGACCAATCTCGAACCGCAGAACTTCGCCTCCGCCGAGCAGGTGCCGTCGTGTTCCTTGCAGGCGCTCGCCGGTACCAATCCGCGCGCCGGACTGACCAACTACACCGATCACTGGTGGGGCGGCCCGAATGCGTCCGGCTGGGGCCTGCAGATTTCACACCAGGGCAATACGGTATTTGCCGGCTGGTACAGCTACAACCCGCAGGGCACGGCCACCTGGCTGACCGCGCAAGGCACGCAGGATGCGAACAACGCGCGCCGATTCACCGGCACCCTCTACCAGGTGAATCCGGGCATTCCATTCTCGACGATCAACGGCCCGGTTGCGCCGTCATCGGTGATTCCCGCCGGGTCCTTCGAGCTCAATTTCAGCGATGGCGAGCGCGGCACCTTTACCTGGTCGATACCGGTGCCGGGACAAGGCTTCATCGTTCGCCCACTGGCCATCGAGCGCTTCGCCGTCGCCGGCGGCGCGCTCAACGTCTGCACCGTGGCGAAGCCCACCGTGGTCTCCGCCGGGGACGCCTCGCGGTTCCTCGCCCAGGCCACCTTCGGCCCGCGCATGGCCGACATCGATGCCGTTTCTACATCAGGGTACGCGGCATGGATCGAGGGCCAGTTCGCCAAGCCACAGTCCTTTCATCTTCCGGCGGTGACTGCGTATCTCAATACGCTGCCCGCCGAATCGCAGCGCGGCCAGACTGCGTTCCAGTGGAGCATGTGGAAGAATTTCGCCACCGGCGACGATGCCCTGCGGCAGCGGCTGGCGTTCGCGCTGTCGGAAATTTACGTGGTCTCGCTGAACAGCAATATCGCTTTCAATTACCCGCGCGGCCCGGCCAATTACCTCGACACGCTCGGTACCCATGCCTTCGGCAATTTCCGCAACCTGATCGAGGCGGTGACCTATTCGCCGATGATGGGCCTCTACCTGTCGCATTTGCGCAATCAAAAGGAGAACGCCGCAACCGGCAGCGTGCCCGACGAAAACTATGCGCGCGAAGTGATGCAGCTGCTTACCATCGGCCTCTATGAACTGAACCCGGACGGCACGCAAAAGCTCGACGCGTCCGGCAAGCCGATCGAGACTTATGGCAATACCGATGTCTCTTCGCTGGGCAAAGTCTTTACCGGCCTGAGCTGGGCGGGGCCGGATACGGCGAACAATCGTTTCAGCGGTGGCGGCAACCCGATAGATGCCGACAAGGAAATCAAGCCGATGCAGGCCTACAGCCAGTTTCACTCGACCTCGCAAAAGCAATTCCTCGGCGTGACCATCCCCGCCACCACGGTGGCCGATACCAACGGCGATGTCCGCATGGCGCTGGACCGGCTGTTTAATCATCCGAATGTCGGCCCGTTCATCGGCAGGCAGCTGATCCAGCGGCTGGTGTCCAGCAATCCCTCGCCAGACTATGTATCGCGGGTGGCAGCGGCCTTCAACAACAACGGCAGCGGCGTGCGCGGCGACATGAAGGCGGTCATCCGCGCCATCCTGCTCGATCCGGAAGCACGCCTGGCGCCGGTCGCCACCGCCACCCGCGGCAAGATCCGCGAGCCCATCGTGCGACTGGTGCACTGGATGCGCGCTTTCAACGCGCGCTCCGCGGACGGCCGCTTCCTGCTCGGCACGACGTCCGATCCCGCGACCCAGCTTGGCCAATCGCCGATGTACGCGCCGTCGGTATTCAATTTCTTCCGCCCCGGCTATATCCCGCCGAACAGCCGTATCGGCGGCGCCGGGCTGGTGGCGCCGGAGATGCAGATCACCAATGAAACCTCGATGGCCGGATACCTGAATTACACGAGAGGCGTGGTCAATGCCGGCATCGGCACGAGGACCAACGGCGTGCTCGACATCGAGGCCGACTACGCCGCCGAACTGGCGCTGGCCAACAACGCCGACCTGCTGGTCGATCGCGTCAATCTGCTGCTGACAGGAGGTTACCTGTCGAGCGCGACCCGAAACCTGATCCGCGATGCGGTCGCCTCGGTGGCGATCGGTGCCACCAACCCGAATGCCGACTCGCGCAATCGCGTCAACCTCGCCATCTTCCTGACGATGGCGACACCCGAATATCTTTTCCAGAATTGAGGCGATGGACATGAAACATATCAACGCATCCCGCCGCGAATTCCTGCGCACCACCAGCCGATTGTCGATTGCCGGTTCGGCCGCGCCGTTCGCGCTCAACCTCGCCACCATCGGCGCCGCGGCCGCGCAGTCGGCCGGCGATTACCGCGCGCTGGTCTGCCTGTTCATGTACGGCGCGAACGACCACAACAACACGGTGATTCCCTACGATACCGCTTCGTTCAACGCCTACACGAGCGCGCGATCGGGCATCTCCCGCCCGCTGGCGGACTTGCTGCCGCTGACGCCCGCCACGCCGTTGACCGGCAGCAACGCCGGCCGTCAATTCGCGCTGCCCAAAGAGCTGGCGCCGCTGAAGACCATCTGGGACGCCGGCAAGCTCGCGATTGTCGCCAATGTTGGCCCGCTGATCGTGCCGACCACCAAGGCGCAATACACCAACCTGTCGGTGCCGCTGCCGCCCAAGCTGTTTTCGCACAACGACCAGCAATCGGTGTGGCAGGCGAGCGCCCCGGAAGGCGCGCGCATCGGCTGGGGAGGGCGCATCGGTGATTTGATGATCTCGCAAAACGCCAACAGCATTTTCACCTGTAACTCGATCAGCGGCAGTGCCGTGTTCCTGTCCGGGCAGTCATCGGTGGCCTACCAGCTTGGCACCTCCGGCTCGACGGCGATCTCCGCCATCAGCGGCACCCTGTTCGGCTCAACGACCGCCAGCGGCACCCTGACCACGCTCATCACCAGCGGCGGCAGCAGCAACAGCGTGTTCACCCAGGATCTCGCCGAAACCGCGCAGCGCTCCATCGATGCCAATGCCAAGCTTTCCGCCGCGCTGGTGACGGCGCCCGATTTCCCGCTGCCGGCGGAATTGACCGGCAGCAGCGTCGGCGCCCAATTGCGGGTGGTGGCGCGCATGATCGCCGCGCGCAATCAGCTCGGCGCGAAACGCCAGGTGTTCTTTGTCTCGCTGGGCGGATTCGATACCCACGACGACCAGCTCACCACCCAGCCCGGCCTGCATACGCAGATCGGCAATGCGCTGGCCTACTTCTACAACACCACGGTGGCGATGGGCATCGCCGACCAGGTGACGGCGTTCACCGGGTCGGACTTTGGTCGCACGCTGACCAGCAACGGCGATGGATCGGACCATGGCTGGGGCGCGCATCATTTCGTGATCGGCGGCGCGGTCAAAGGCCGGAACTACTACGGCACCTTCCCCGTCATGGGGTTGAACAACAATGACGAAGTCGGCTCCGGGCGCCTGCTGCCCACCACCTCGGTCGACCAGTTCGCGGCGACGCTGGCGCGCTGGGTCGGGGTCAGCGATACCGATATGCGCCTGGTGCTGCCGAATATCGGCAACTTCGCCACGTCGAATGTGGGGTTCATGGCCTGAGCGCGGTGTGATGAGTTTTCCGCTCGCCCGCGAAATGCGCGCATAATCGCGTTCGTTTTGTCGGGAGAGCACTTATGTCAGGCGGTAAATTTCACGTTCACGGTCCGCACGATCATGCGGTCGAACACGAGGCGGCGCACGGGGCGGACCATGGCAGCGGAGACCACGGCGGTGCGAAAGGCGGCTTCAGTCTTCCCCAGACCGTCGCCATTTTCACCGCGATCCTCGCCACCATCGGCGCCATCGTCAGCTACCAGGGCGGTCACACGCAGAATGAAGCACTGCTGCACAAGAATGAGGCGGTGCTGAAGAAGACCGAGGCCGCCAACCAGTGGTCCTACTACCAGGCCAAGGGCACCAAGAAGAACCTGGCGGAACTGGCCGAGGCGCTGGCGACCGATCCTGAAAAGAAGGCCAAGTATGCGGCGGAGGCGGCGCGCTACAAGGGCGAGCAGGAAGCGATCAAGAAAGACGCCGAGGGCTACGAAAAGCTGTCAATCGACGCCGACAATGCATCGAAGCACGCCCTGAGCCCGCACAACAAGCTCGCCCAGGCGATGACGCTGATCCAGATCGCGATATCGCTCGCATCGATCTGCGTGCTGACGCGCCGCCGCTGGATGCTCGGCCTGGCCGGCGTGGCGGCGGCGGGTGGACTGGTGTACTGGGTGCTGGCGTTTACCCTGACCGGGGTGTA
>JBDTSU010000281.1:0-4873 GCA_039930965.1 Betaproteobacteria bacterium | reverse complement strand
CGCCGCAGCGAATGACCCCCTGGTCCAGTGCCACCTCGACTTGCTGGCCCGGGGAAAATTCGACAAGCCAGGTGGTCCGCTGGAATTCGGTCGTGAACGCGGGCCTGAGCGTCAGGTGCAGTGCGTGGGCCTGGGCAAGCGAGGCCAGCGGCGTATCGCGGAACAGGGAGAGATCGAGTTGTGGCGCGCCGAGCGGATACTCCCACTCGCCGCGCTGGTGCAGTCCGCCGGTCGCCACGCCGGCGGTCTTCAGCGTCTGCAACCAACGGCCACCCGTCTTGCGCAGGCGGAGCGCCATGGCGTGTTGCTTGAGGGCGAGCCCGGGTGTGTCGAAGTAGACATTGAACACCTTGCGGCGTGCCGGCCCCTCAATGCACTTTTCGCGCAGCAAGGGATGGCGGCGAAAGGCGGCGGCATCAACGCGAGCTATCGCCAGTTTGAGTTCGATTTCGCGGTCTTTGGCCATGTCGAGTATTGTCACCCATGAAACCCGGGGAATGTTCATTTGCCCCCCCGGACTTTGGGCATCACCTGAACGAACGGCATTTGATCTCAATCAAAAAGCGCTCAGTTGATTGCGCAGATGATTTGATGCGTGAAGCCGCGGGCTCCACCGGATCGGCTTGCCTTGATGCCGCCGAACGCTCGAATGACGACATAAAGGTCAATGCATGGGAATGCTGGCAAACAAGAAGATCCTGATCACCGGCCTGTTGAGCAATCGCTCCATTGCCTATGGCGTCGCCAAGGCCATGCATCGCGAAGGCGCAGAACTGGCCTTCACGTACCAGGGGGAGGGCGTACGCGAGCGGGTCGAAAGGCTGGCACCGGAATTTGGCTCGAAACTGGTCTTTCCCTGCGATGTCGCCAGCGACGAGGAAATTGGCGAGCTGTTTGCGCAGCTGGGGAAATCGTGGGACGGACTCGACGGCATTGTCCATGCCATCGCCTATGCGCCACGCGAGTCACTGGCGGGAGATTTTCACCAGGCCGTTACCCGCGAAAATTTTCGTATTGCCCACGACATCAGCTCCTACAGCCTGGCGGCGCTGGTCAAGGGCGGCTTGCCGCTGATGCAGGGGCGCAGCGCGGCAGTGGTCGCGATGACCTACCTGGGAGCGGTGCGCGCGGTGCCCAACTACAACGTAATGGGACTCGCCAAGGCGAGCCTTGAGGCATGTGTGCGCTACCTGGCCTTCAGCCTCGGGCCGGTGGGCATACGCGTCAACGGCATTTCCGCCGGTCCGATCAAGACACTGGCCGCAGCGGGGGTGGGTGATTTCAACAAACTGCTCAGCCATGTCGAAAAGAATTCGCCGCTGAAGCGCAATGTCACCACCGACGAGGTCGGCAATGCCGCGGCGTTCCTGTGCAGCGATCTTGCCAGCGGCATCAACGGGGAAATCACCTACGTCGATGGTGGATTCAACATTTCAGGGCTCGCCCGGGATGCATGAAAGGCCCATGATGAATCCGGCCCCAGGTAGTAATCCGGTCCTGCGTATCCGCGGGAAGGCGTTGCTGCCGATCGTGCAGGGTGGGATGGGCGTGGGTATTTCCGCGCATCGCCTGGCCGGTGCCGTGGCCCGTGCAGGGGCGGTCGGCACGATTTCCAGCGTCGACTTGCGGCGCCACCATCCCGACCTGATGGCGCAAACGGGAAAGAGCCGCGACAAGGAACTCATCAACCGCGTCAACCTGATTGCCATCGACCGGGAATTACGCGCGGCCCTTGAAATCGCCTGCGGCAATGGCCTGATCGCCGTGAATATCATGCGGGCGGTGTCTGAATACGTGGCCAACGTGCGCCAGTCCTGCGAATCGGGGGCCCAGGCCATCGTGGTCGGCGCGGGCCTGCCGCTCGATCTGCCCGATTTGACGGCGGCCTATCCCGATGTGGCGCTGATCCCGATACTCTCCGATTCGCGCGGCATCGCCATCGTGCTCAAAAAATGGATGCGCAAATCGCGCCTGCCCGATGCCATTGTCATCGAGCATCCCCGCTATGCGGGCGGACACCTGGGGGCGGCCAAGATCGCCGACCTGGAAGATCCGCGCTTCGATTTTCCGCGCGTGCTGGAAGAGACCTTTGAGGTGTTCAAGCAACTCGGCATCGAGCGGGAGCAGGTGCCGCTGATACCGGCCGGCGGCATCGCCACCCCGGCGCAGGTGCACGAACTGTTTGCGCTGGGCGCCAGCGCCGTGCAGATCGGCACGCCCTTCGCCGTCACCGAGGAGTCCGATGCGCATCCCAATTTCAAACGGGTATTGGCGGAAGCGAAGCCGGAAGACATCGTCACCTTCATGAGCGTGGCGGGCTTGCCGGCGCGCGCGGTGAAGACGCCGTGGCTGGAGAAATACCTGGCCAAGCTGCCGGTGCTGCAAAGGCGCGCCACCACGCGAACCGATTGCACGCTCGCCTTCGATTGCCTGGAACAGTGCGGACTGCGCGACGGTAACGCGCGCTTCGGGCAATTCTGCATTGACCATCACCTTGCGGCGGCGCTCGCCGGCGATGTCGAACGTGGACTGTTCTTTCGCGGCGCCGGCCCGCTGCCGTTCGGCGAGCAGATCCGCCCGGTGAAGGACCTGATCCAATACCTGCTGAATGGCACCATGCCGGCGGAGTTGTCGCCGGCCGGTTGAGGTCCGCGGGGCAGACCCGCCTGCGGGCTCGCGGCGGCGGCGCCGCGTCAAGAAACCTGCGGCATAATGCGTGCATGTGGGAGAGAATAAAAATATATTTCGCCATGGGCGAAATCTGCGTCCGGGAGGCATCGCCCAGCGCGTCGTGTCATGAATTCTGGGTAATGTGCGGCACCCTGGCATTGGCGGTACTGGTACTCGTGGCCCTGCTGGCGCTGGCGCTGGCGATTCGGCGATGGCGTCGTGCTGCAATGCGCCGTGCCTCTGCGCGGCTCACACTCGAACATCTTGAAATGCAGGCACGAATCGCCGACGAGTGGACGATGCAGCAATTGAAGTGGAAGGGTGATCACTTCGTCACGCCGGACAAGGACCAGGCGCAACTCACGGCCGAGATACGCAACTCGCTGCGATCGCGAAAGTTGAACGGCTAGAGACCGCGACAATCGCGGCACAAACGTACCCTGATGGTGTTCCGTTTTGCGAGCCGGAATCAGCAGGGCAGGGTCAGACTGCCTGCCTGGCAAGCGCCTCGATCTCGAGGTGGCAGGGCGCCAGCAGCAAATGCGTCAGTTCTTCCGGATCGCTGGTATGCAAGTGCTCGGCGAAAGCGGTGAGGCGCGGGTCGTTTGCATCGCTTAGTGCGCCGATCAGCGTCCTGGCCGCTTCGCGCGCCGTCGGCCCACCCGGCTGATAAGTCGGCCAATCCTTGTAGCGGGACAACAGTTGCTCGCGATGATCACGGTAGAGCGCGCACTGCTGGGTAAATTCCAGCTCGGCCTTCCGCGCAGCGATTTCGGCGTCCATCTCGGCGTCGGTATGCCGGTAGCGGGCTTTTTCCGCGTCGCTCCAGTGCGCCTTGTCCTCGTGAGTTTCGCGCAGTGTCGCCATGGTCATCTTCAGCTCGATCTGTGAATGGGTGTGCGAATCGCGGAAGACGTGGACCAGGTTCGCGCCATGGCCCTCGCTGCGCACGTAACGCATCCCCGCGGCCACCCGTCGCGGGTTGAAACGAAATTGCCGGATGCACGCAGCCTTCAGTGTGTCGAGGAGCGCATTGATTTTCGCGGGGTTCATAGGTGGGTCCTTGTGCGTTAGACGTGGCCTGGCCGGCAATGCAGAGTATCACCCGGTTCCCGAAACCGTGCTCAGATTTGGCGACCAGGAAGTGGAAAGTTGCCTTATCATGCGATACCCAATTTGAAGGAATTCGCATGAACAGACTAGTAGCCGCCTGTGCGATGAGCGTGTTCTTGAATGCAGCGCACGCGCAATCGACGACCGCGCCGGAGCGTGCGCCATCGACCGCGGCACCGGTGACGACGTCGATGGCGCCGATCGCGCCGATCGATGCCGGACCCGCTGCCCCGGCCGGGACCAGGCTTGATGCCGGGGCCGCCACGCGCGCCTTCATGAATCGCCTGCAAGGCGAGGCGCGCGCGAAATCGGACGCTTATGCCGAAGGCGGATACTGGCTGCTGTTGTGGAATCTGTTGTATGAACTGCTGGTGGCGTGGCTGCTGCTTTCGCGGCGGATTTCGCTGCGCATGCGCGAATTTGCCGAAAGGCGCACCCCGCGCAAGAATTTGCAGACACTGATCTACGTGCTGATGTATGTACCGCTGGTGGCGTTGCTCGTCTTGCCGATCACGCTCTACCAGGGTTTCTACCGCGAGCACCAGTACGGGCTGTCCAATCTTTCCCTCCTGAGCTGGTTCGGTGAAGCGGGTATCGGCGTGGGCGTGGACATGATCATCACGGGGATCGCCGTCACCGGACTTTATGCCATCCTGCGGAGACTGCCCCAGTCCTGGTGGGCATGGGGTTCGGTCGCGGGAGCCGGTTTCATCATGCTGCTGATCATGATCGGGCCGGTGTTCATCGCGCCGCTGTTCAATACCTACAAGCCGTTACCGGCCGGCCCGATTCGCGACGACATCCTGTCGATGGCGCGCGCCAACGGCATTCCGGCGGACAACGTCTACTATTTCGATGCGTCCAAGCAGACCAAGCGCGTCAGCGCCAATGTCAGCGGCCTGTTTGGCACCACCCGCATTTCGCTGAATGACAATCTGTTGAACCGGACCACACCGGCGGAAATCCGCGCCGTGATGGCGCACGAGATGGGGCACTACGTACTGAACCATGGCCTCAAGCACACGGTGTCGTTTACCCTGGTGCTGCTGGGCGGACTGCTATTCATCAAATACAGCTGGGGATGGGCCGC
>JBDTSU010000280.1:0-4878 GCA_039930965.1 Betaproteobacteria bacterium | reverse complement strand
TTTGCTCAATATCGTCCGGTGCATTGACCAGCACCAGGGTCCCGCCTTCCTTGAGCCCCAGCTTCTTTGGCAATGGGGTTCCGCTGTAGCCGGCTGTCGCCATTATTTCTCCGTGTCGATATCGGGAATGTGATTGAACGCAATCGCCAGCTTGCCATGATCCAGCGCGCGGTGCGCGCCGCCGAAGTACGCCGCTTTCTTGCCGAAGCGGGTATTGAGCAGGTCGATGGCGGCATTGAGCTTCTTCTTGTCGCCGGTCTGCTCAAGTTCGTCGAACAGCCGCGCCGATTGGGCCGCCTCCGAGGTGAGGTCGGTCAACACCACACCGACCTGCAACGGCGTCAGTTGCTTCTTCTTCGGGAAGGCCGCCCATAGCTGGTCCATGGCGTGCAGCAGGTCGAGCGTGTCCTGCGTTTCCAGGAAGCGTGTTTCCTTTTCCCACGACGGACCGTTGAGGAACTTCACCTTGATGCCGATCCGCCCCGTGTAGTAACCGGTCTTGCGCAAGCGCATCGCGGCTTTCTGGGTGAGCCGATTCAGCACCGAGTAGGCATCCTCGCGGTTACGAAGATCGGGTGCCAGTACATGCGAATGGCTGATCGAGCCCATGCCGTGGTCAATGTCGTGCACTTCCGCGCCGCGCAGCCGGGCGTGAAAGCGCTCGCCGCCGACGCCGCCCCACACGCTGCGCAGCTGTTCGGGCGTCTGCGCGTACAAGTCGGCCATGGTATGGATTCCCTGCTTGTTGAGGCGCGCCTCCATGTTGCTGCCAATGCCGCTCAATGCGCGCAAGGGCAGGTGCAGGATCTTTCCGGGCACGTCCTGTTCATCGAGGAAGACGAGGCCGTCGGGCTTCTGCATGTCGGAGGCGAGTTTGGCGAGAAAGGTATTGGGGGCGACGCCGATCGAGACTTTCAGGTACTCGCCCACCTTGTCCGCCAGGTTGCGCTTGATGTGGTGGGCGAGTTCGGTGGCGCGCTCGACGCTTTTGAACCCGGAAGGCAGGTCGCACACCATTTCGTCGATCGACAGGACATCGCGCACCGGCGCGATTTCGTCGACCGCCTTGACCGCCTTGTTATGAAAGTCGATGTACAGCTCGTGGCGGGCGACCACCAGTTCGATGCCGGGAATGCGCTTTTTCGCTTCGCCGACGTTGGTCAGCGTTTTCACGCCGAATTTCTTGGCCTCGTAGCTGGCCGCTATGAGACAGGTGGTGTCGGCCAGCATCGGCACCACGCCGACCGGCTTGCCGCGCAGTTCCGGGCGGTCCTGCTGCTCACAGGAAGCGAAGTATGAGTTGAAGTCGACGAGGAGGGAGGTGAGCGACATGATCGTCAGACCGGTTCTCCGCCAGCGTCGGTGGTGGCGCTGGCCAGGGTGCGCTGCCAGAGTTGCTTGCCATTTGAATCGAAACACGATGCGATGATTCGCCGCGCGGCATCCCGGCCGGTGAATTCCAGCGTGCCGAAATTGCGCTGTTCCACGCCCAGCGCGGCGACGAAACGCGGATTGGCACGGTCCTTCTTGCTGAGCTTCGACAAGCGTGACGTGAACGGAGAACTCGAGTATTCGTACACCACCGGCGCGCCATCCTGCTTGAGCCGGAACACCTGGGTATTGTGGCGGTCGCCGGACAGGAACAACAGGCCGCGGATCCTCGCCTTCACCAGCCAGGCCAGGAAGTCCTCGCGCTCGGATCGATAGCTGTGCCAGCCGGAGTGATGGCCGTTTTCATCCTCGCTCAACAACTGGCTACCGTTACAGACCAGTTTGAACGTCGCCTTCGAGCGAGCCAGCGAGGTCTTCAGCCACGCGAGTTGCAAGGGTCCGAACATGGCCTTGTCGCTGCCCGGTGCAGCCTTCTCATCATCACGGTAAGTACGGTCATCGAGAAGAAAGAACTCGGCATCCTGATGCGTGAAGGAAGTCCAGGTGGCCGACAGGCCGGGCGAACCCATGTCGGGATTGGGCCAGTATTGCCTGAACAATCGCAACGCGTCGGCCTTGAAACGGAACGATTTGTCGGCGTTGTCCGGGCCGTAGTCATGGTCGTCCCAGATCGCGTAATGATGGGTCGCCGCGAACAGTTTCTGGAACATGTCTTTCTCGCGAACATCACGATAGCGTGCCGCCATGCGCGACACGCTCGAAAAGTCCGCTTCCGCCAGGAATCTTCCACGCGGTCGCAGATAGAGGTTGTCGCCCAGCCACAACATGAAGTGCGGCAGGTGGTCGGACTGCATTTTGCCGGCGATGGTATCGAAGATGTGAAACTCGTCGCCGTAGGGATTGCCGTTGGGTGACAGGGCTTCCGTGTAGGCGCAGGAGCCCATGTAGAGACGAAAGGCACCGGGCGCCTCGCCGGGCACGGGCGCGGTGCGGAACCCGTGCGTCACGCCGGATGCCTGTCCGTCGAGCAGTACGCGGTAGCGGTAGTGAGTGCCAGGCGTCAGATCACCGATACGCGCGATGGCGGAACACGCGCTGTCATCTGGCAGCGCGATGTCAATTCTGCGCGCGCGGGATTCTTGTTCCGTTTCCGGCCAGTAGGCGATGGTGGCGACGGCAGCGTCCGATGCCTGCAACCAGAGGCGCACGCCCTCATGCGTAAAGTGACCGGCCACGGGTGCGGCGGTCAGGTGGGGGCGGTTCGCGGCATGACCCGTCAGGTAATGCGCCATCGGCAAGGCAGCAGTGGCTTGCAGCAATCGGCGGCGCGTCACCATGATCGGTCGCTCACATCGCGGGGAGATCGGTCATGTTCAGGAAGGTCCGGAGCAATTGCTCGACGCCGGCCTGATCATGCTCATCGAAGCGATTGAGCAGGGGACTGTCGATATCCAGCACGCCGACCACCTTGCCGCCGACGACAAGCGGAACGACTATTTCCGAATTGGACGCGGCATCGCAGGCGATATGCCCCAGGAAATCATGCACGTTGCCGATCCGCTGTGTCTTGCGCTGAAACGCCGCCGCCCCGCACACGCCGCGCGGCTGGGGAAACACGGGGATGCGTACGCAGGCCGGTTTGCCCTGGAACGGACCGAGCAACAAATCGTGGCCGCGCAAGAAATAGAATCCGGCCCAGTTGAGGTCCGGCAGCATCAGGAACAACAGCGAAGACAGGTTGGCCGCATTGGCAATGAGATCGCGCTCGCCCGCCAGCAACCCGCCAAGCTGGGCGTCAAGGTCGCGGTAAAAAACGGATTTGTCCGTTGCATTGATTTCGGCAGTCTGGAACATGGTCGTTGCGGGCGCGCTGTAAATATGCACAGTATAGCAATCCCGACTGATGTCCACCGGGGAACCGGCAAATGAAAATGCCCGGCCACCATGAGGTGGGCCGGGCATTTCGCGGACTTGTACGAAAAGGTCAGTTGGCGGGCGGCGTTGCCGGCTTGATTTGGGCGTCGTGTTTTTGGCGCTTGATCTTGCGGCTCTGCTTGTTTTCCGCATGCTGAAGCTTGGCGCGCTCCTTCTTGGTGACGACACCATCGGCCTTGGCTTTTTCTTCCTTCGCGGCAACTTTGGCCTGGCCGGCTTCGAGCCGGGTGGCTTCCTTGCCCGTCAACTGGCCGGAAGCCTTGCCCTGTTCAATGCGCGCGGCCTGATTGGCCTGGCGCTGGTCGACTTTCGGGGTGGCGGGGGTCTGGGCGTATGCGGGGGTGAAAAACATGCCGGCGACGGTGACAGCAAGCAAGCGACGGACGATCATGACAGTTCCTTTCAGTGGTGGAAGAAGTGAGTTGTTGTGCACTCGCCGGGAATAACGAGACGCGGCGCCGGCGGTTTACGCTGGCCACCGGCCAATTGTATCCAATCGTTACAGACTGCTACAGCGGTGCGGGGGTCCCTTTCCGCGGTAAAGGCTATACTCGCGCCTTCGCGGACAAGTACGCCAGCAGGTTCGACCATGTTCCGTCAGTTCCTGCCGGCTATTTTCATCTCTCAGCGTTACCTGACCACTACTGCCCACACGATTTCCATGCCGAATCCGCCCATAGCCCCCAGGAAGCCGGTCAGCGTCGAGAAATTCGGCGACCAGCGCGTCGATGAGTACTTCTGGCTGCGCGAAAGAACCAGTCCAGGCGTCATCGACTACCTTAACGCGGAGAACGCCTATACACAGGCCGTGCTGGGGCCGCTGAAGGGACTTCAGGAGACGCTATACCAGGACATGCTGTCGCGCATCAAGGAGACCGACGAAAACGTGCCCTACCGGAAAGGGGAATACTGGTACTACTCGCGCACGGAGGCCGGCAAGCAGTACAGTATCCTTTGCCGCAAGAAGGGGTCGCTGGAAGCGTCGGAGGAAATCGTGCTGGACCTGAACGAGCTCGCCATCGGCAAGCCATTTCTCGGGTTAAGCGCGTTTGCCGTCAGCCCGAACGGCAAACTGCTGGCCTATTCGCTGGATGTCACCGGATTCCGCCAGTACACGCTGCAGTTCAAAGACCTCGAGACCGGCAAGACACTCGGCAACAAGTTCGAACGCGTGACCTCGGTCGCGTGGGCGAACGACAACCGGACCGTCTTTTACGTCACCGAGGATGCGACCACCAAACGCTCCGACCGGCTGTCTCGTTTCCGGGTCGGCGCAACGCCGGGCGGCTCAGCCGAGGAGCTGTTCCACGAACCGGACGAACTCTATGGCATCAACGTTGATGTGACGCGCAGCAAGGGCTATATCGTCCTGAACTCGGAGAGTTCGGAAACCAATGAACAGTATCTCCTTGACGCCCGCCAGCCGGACGGCAAGTTCGTTTCGTACCTGAAGCGCAGGGAAAACGCGATGTATTACGTGGACCATGCCGGCAACGACTTTTTTATCGTCATCAACGACACGGGTCGAAATTTCCGGCTGGTGACCGCGCC
>JBDTSU010000279.1:0-4895 GCA_039930965.1 Betaproteobacteria bacterium | reverse complement strand
TTCCTGCATCTGCTGGGCCTGCTTCATCAGGCCGCCCAAACCGCCCTTCATCATGTCGTTTGCCTTTATTGCCAGGTTATGAATTTGCCGGACGAATCGACGTGCGCACAACTTCCGCACCGAATTCCTGCTGCAAATTCTTGATAAACGGATCTTCGTCTATTGCTGCTTCGGCCGCCCTCTGTTGTTGAGAGCGTTCCCGGTCCTGCTGCGCCGCAAGACTTGCTCCCGAAACATCGCCGAGGCGAATATTGAGGCGAAGATTGGCGCCGAGATGCGGCGTCAGTTCGGCCTTGAGCTTTTCCTGATATGCCTTGTCGGCAAGGTGTTTCTGCGCGCTCGGCAAGGCCAACTCAAGGACGCCATTCACGAACGATCTGAATTCGCATTGTTTCGCGAGCATCCCTGCCAGACCGGTCAAGTTGAGCATCGCGACAAATGCCGGCCAGTCACCGTCCAGTACGATGGCTTTGCCTGGTACTGCAGAGGCTGTGCTCGTGTACTCGCCTGGGAGGGTCACCGTTGATACCGCCTCTTGACGCAGTGTCGCTATAGTCGGCGCCTCCACACTACTGTCCTGATTCTCCACGCCATATTTCGCCGAAGTCGATGCGGCAACTTTGCGTTCGCTGTGACGTTCGGCAGGTTGCGCCCTGTCGCTATCAACAGCTATCGCGCCAGCCGCGGCATTGCCTGCAAAAGCAAGCATTCTCAGCAACGTCATGGTAAAGCCCGTTTGCTCGTCAGGCGCAAGCGATAAGTCACGGCGTCCGAGCAGGGCAATTTGATAATAGAGCTGGACCTGTTCCGAACTGAAAATGGACGCCAGACGCTCAAGTTCCAGGCGTTCCGGCCCGTCGACCGCCCCGCTGCCGATACTCTGGAGCAACGCAACCCGCGACAGCAAGCTGGCCAAATCTTTCAGCGTAATTTCGAACGAGACACTACGTGTCGCCAGTTGCTCAACCTCGCCCATAAGGCGCTTTGCATCACGAGTGGCCAGGCAATCGAGTACCGAAAACAGATAGGACTGATCGATCGCCCCCAGCATCGTCGTAACGTGGTCGGCGGTGACGCTGCCGGCGCCATAGGCGATCGCTTGATCGAGCAATGACAGCGAATCCCGGGCACTGCCTTCGGCCGCACGTCCCAGCATGTCCAGCGCCGGCCTTTCGAATGTAATTTCTTCGGCGTCGAGAATGCGCGATAAGTGATCGACGAGCAGCAACGGTGGCAAATTCTTGAGGTTGAACTGCAAACAGCGCGAGAGTACGGTAATCGGCAATTTTTGCGGGTCGGTCGTGGCGAGTATGAATTCGACATGCGCCGGCGGCTCTTCCAGCGTTTTCAGCATGGCATTGAACGCCGATTTTGACAGCATGTGTACTTCATCGATGATGTAGACCTTGTAGCGGCCAGAGACCGGCGCGTATTGAGCGGTCTCCAGCAATTCCCGCATCTCATCAACTTTGGTGTTCGTCGCGGCGTCGACTTCCAACAGGTCTACAAATCGCCCGGCGTCAATGTCCATGCATGCCTTGCAGGCTCCGCAAGGCTTGGATGTCACGCCGGTTTCACAGTTGAGCGCTTTGGCCAGAATACGCGCCAAAGTAGTCTTGCCGACACCGCGGGTACCGGTGAATAGGTAGGCGTGGTGTATACGTCCCGTGTCAAGGGCGTTCGTCAACGCCCGTACAACGTGATCCTGCCCGATCACATCGGCAAAATTACGGGGGCGCCATTTGCGGGCAAGGACTTGATGGGCCATGAATCCGGAGGGGATGCAATTTGTTCTGCACAGACGCCGTCCCACCCCCTCACCGCCATGCTCCCTCCCAATGAAGAGGGAGGCGAGGATCGTGAGTTGACCGAACGCGTCGCTCAACTGTCAAAATTCTGGCGAGCCTGACCCCCGGCACTTCAATTACTTCGCTGTGGCTGCTTCGTTCCCGACCTGACCAGATTCACAAAGATTGAATGCGGGGAGACCCGCCACTGGGGATTTTATCCCAGTTCAGGCGCGCATTACATGACCGCGCATGTCCGGAACCCGCAAAACATGTCGCTTCGCTCTTTCATATAGAAATTTCTATATTGCGGATATCGGAGGCGCCGGCTGGAGACAAATGACCCGCCTTTCAATACTTGGTGGGTGTAAAACCACGGCAGGGAGTAGTCACGATAGCGGTGAGGCTCAAATCCGGGATGCGGGACGAACGCCGACGCGCACCACTCCCAGATACCGCCAGTCGAGTCCCAGAAATCTGTCGAATGCGTTGCTGCAAATTCCCACTCCGATTCCGTCGGTAATCGACGCCCTGTCCATCGGCACCACGCATCTGCCTCGAAGTAATTGACGTGGATTGCCGGGAATTCAGTCGGCATATCCGCTCGGCGGACGGGTACGGACTCGCGCCATTCACGCCCTTCAGCTGACCACAATCGATCGTCAAAATATTCCCGCGAATGGACAAACGCCATGAATTCCGTCGCGGTAACCGACCGCGACGCAATGGAAAACGGGGGCACCTCCTGGTGAAACACCGGCAATTCGTTGTCGAATTGAAATACGCGCGTGCTGGCGCCAAGTTCCATTGCGCCGCCTTGAAAACTGATGTCCTGACAATCTGCGGCGATCGGCACTCGGGTCGGCACGCAACGCGGCAAGGGCTGTCCCAGTGTGACCAGCGTCATCGCTAATGCTTCCGCATGCATATCCTCATGCCCAACGGCAAGTTGAAACCTGTAGCGATCGCTTGGATCGCTCGTGTCGAGCGAGTCGAGAACCGCGTCCAGCGACAGCTGCATATATTCCAAACATGCGTCACGCTCGGGATAGATATTGCACCATCGCGCCGGATGCGGAACAGTCTGCGAATTAAACAGACCGTCGGCAACGGGAGAGATCGACGGCGTATTGATCCCCAGGACATCGTCGCTTCGCCAGCGCAGGCAAAAGAATTCCGCAAACCACGCGATATGTCCAAGTTCCCAAAGCGGCGGATTGACGATCGGTAGAAAGGGACACCTCGCCGGCACCCAATACGGCGACGGCAAATCGGCATAAAGCGACAGCGTATACTGCCGCTGACGAATCAGTGCTTCGCGCAGGGCCTGAATATCCTGCGGAAAGGCTTCTCCATCGACTTGCCCGATCTTCACCTTAGCGGCAGCCTCCATCAATGTCCCATTCCTTGCCCGTCGTCGCAATTGTTACGCCCTTTCTGGCCGACGCCAATAACGGCAATTGGCGAACTGCGCACCGTTGGGCCTCATTGCTCCAGGAAAGATACAAAACAATTGTACAGAATGCCTGGCCGCTGCGGCCACCAAGGCCAGTCGAGGCGCTGATAGCGTTGCACGCGCGGCGCAGTGCCGCGTCCGCTCGCCGGTTTCGCGAGGAGCATCCTGAAAGTCCGTTGATCGTTGCGCTTACCGGCACCGATCTCTACGCAGACCTGGCGCACAGTACGGAGACTCAGGATGCGCTGGCGATGGCTGACGCGCTGGTGGTTCTGCAGGATGCTGCCATTTCCCATATTCCTCTTCAATATCGCCACAAGACCCATGTGATATACCAGTCCGCCAGACGCTTGCTGCCGGCAAGAAAAAACAAGGAGAGACTGGACTGCGTCGTCGTCGGACACCTGCGCCATGAGAAGGACCCGGAGACGATTTTTCGCTTGGCCGAATTGATTCCGGCAGACTCTCCTGTGCACATTTTGCATATTGGCGCGGTGCTTGACGAACAATTCGCCTTGCGTGCCAAATTGCTCACGGCAACAAACCCGCACTATCACTGGACCGGTTCGTTGGCGCATGGGCTGACGCGCGCCGCCATCAAGCGCGCGCATTTGCTAATTCATCCCTCGATCATGGAGGGCGGCGCAAACGTGATCGTCGAGGCGGTTACCGCTGGCACACCCGTCATCGCTTCCCGCATTCCTGGCAATGTGGGCATGCTGGGAAATGACTACCCCGGCTATTTTCCGGTCGGCGATGCTGCCGCACTTTGGTCTCTGCTGTCAAAATGTACCCGTGAAGGCAGCTTTCTGTTGCGTCTAAACACCGCGTGTCGCGCGCGGGCTACGATGTTTTTGCCGGAAACCGAACGGGCAAGCTTGTGTCAGATGGTTGACAGCTTGATCTTGCGCGCCGCTTGATCAGGCATTAACCCACGGCGCCGCAGAGCTTGAAACCAGTCCGTGTTTGGCGGCGTAGAATCCCGAAGAAGCATCGACAATGGAACCGCAAATGAATGCCCCCACTGAATCCAAGCATGTTGTCCCACGACTGACTTCACTGTCGCACGGCGGCGGCTGTGGCTGCAAAATTGCACCGGCAATCCTGCACCAAATTCTTTCCAAGTCCGCAACACCGTTCATTCCCAAGGAACTGCTGGTGGGAATTGAGACCTCCGACGATGCAGCCGTCTATCAGATCAACGAGACCCAGGCCATTGTCGCCACCACCGATTTCTTCATGCCTATCGTCGACGATCCATTTGACTTTGGGCGCATTGCCGCAACCAATGCCATATCGGATGTGTACGCGATGGGGGGCACGCCCCTGTTTGCACTGGCACTGGTCGGCATGCCGGTCAACACACTGCCGCTCGACACCATCAAGAAAATTCTCGATGGCGGCGAGGCGGTATGTAAACAAGCGGGCATCCCCATTGCCGGCGGACACACCATTGACTCGGTTGAGCCGATCTACGGCCTCGTGGCAATCGGCCTGGTGAATCCGAAAAATCTCAAGCGCAACGCCGGCGCGAAGGCGGGCGACAAATTGGTACTGGGCAAGCCGCTCGGGGTGGGCATTCTCTCGGCCGCACTGAAGAAGGAAAAGCTCAACGCAATTGGGTACGCCGCCATGATTGCTGCGACTACCCA
>JBDTSU010000278.1:0-4903 GCA_039930965.1 Betaproteobacteria bacterium | reverse complement strand
CGCACGGTTCGGAGGGAGGGGAGGGCGAGAGCCTTTCTCTACCCCTATCATTTCCTTCTCAGCCGTAGGTCAGGTAGCCGTCGGCAACCTGACCTACGCGGGTCTTTCCCGAGCCTGGGCATCAAACGCCGCGGTCACCGCCGCGTCAGGCGCGACCTTCATCGCCAGCGCCATCTCATAGACCTTGTTTTTCTTTTCGCCGGTCAGTTTTACCGCGAGCGCGACGGCTTGCTTGAGCGGCAACTCAGAACACAATATAGTCAAAGTCCGCTCCAGTGCTTGCGTCTGGGCCATTTCCGCCTCGGAAGCCGCACCGGTACTAGGCCTTGACAGAATCAGCACGAATTCGCCGCGGCGATTATTGTCATCGGCGTCCAGCCACGCCGCGGCATCCGCCAGTTTCATTCGCCGAATGGTTTCAAATTTCTTGGTGAGTTCGCGGCAGACGACCAGCTCGCGGGCGTCGCCGAATGCTTCATCCAGCGCGGCGACGCTTTCGACGATGCGATGGGGCGATTCATAGAACACCAGCGTCTCTGTTGAGTCGGCCAGTTTTGCCAGCGCCCGCTTGCGCTCACCCGTCGTGGCCGGCAGGAAGCCGTGAAACGCAAAGCCGTGCTCGCCTTCGCCGCTCGCCGAGATCGCCGCGATCAAGGCCGACGCACCCGGGATCGGCACCACTTTCAGGCCCGCCGCGTGCACGGCTTCAACGACCTTGGCGCCCGGGTCGGACACTGCCGGCGTTCCTGCGTCGGTCACCAGCGCCACGGCCTGGCCTTGCCGCAATAGATTGACGATGCCTTGCGCGGCGTTGCGCTCGTTGTGTTCGTGCACCGCGATCAGGCGCGTGGCGATGCCAAAGTGACTGAGCAGGTTGCGGGTCATGCGCGTGTCTTCGGCCGCGATCACATCCACCGCTTTCAGTGTCTCCAGCGCGCGCAAAGTGATGTCGCCCAGATTCCCGATGGGAGTGGCAACCACATATAATGCACACTCCAATTTGGCTTCCTGCCGGGAGATCACGATTTTCGGTTCCTGCCGCGCGAGGCGCGATGAACAACGGGTACGACTGGTTTTCAGAGGGATGCTCGCAGCACTGCTTCCGTTCCTGACGGCTTGTGCCCAGACATTGTCGACGCAAGGCGCGAAACCCGCAAGCGCGCCGCCGGCGCCCGCGCGGGTCATGGCCGCGCCGGCAACGCCCGATGATTCATCGCCCGCCGATGCCGCGGTCACCGCGTATGCATTGCCGTCGGCCCGGGACGAGGCCCCCGGTGCGGGACCGGTGGCCGCGGCGCAAAAATTGCAGCCGCATATTGCGTTGATCCTGCCGCTGGGTTCGCGGACATTCGCCAAAGTGGCCGATGCCGTCAAGCAGGGTTTCCTCGCCGGTGCCAATGCCGACGGCAAGAACGCGCCGCCGTTTCGCGTCTATACGGCGGACGACGATACCGGTTCGCTGGCGACGCAGTACCGCCGGGCGGCAGCGGAAGGCGCGGCGGCAATCGTCGGCGGCGTGACCCGCGATGGGGCCAATATCATGGCGCGGGAATCCAGCTACCTGCCCAACCTGGCGCTGAATGCGCCCGCCAACGACAGCGATCTCCCCGACCGGTTTTTCTATGTCTCGCTCAACCTCGACTGGGAAGCGCGCCTCGCCGCGCGTACCGCCGCCAATGACGGCTTGCGGCGCGTCGCGATAATCACCGCCGGCACGCCGTTGGCCAAGCGCGTGCAGGAAAGCTTCGAAAAGGAATGGATTCGCCTCGGCGGCGAGATCGCGGTGCGGCTGTCCGTCAGCGGCGACCTGAGCGAAGGCCCGCGCGTCACCGCGGCGATGGAAAAAGCCACGGCCGATGTCACGTTTCTCGCCGTCGAAATGCGGATAGCGCGTTTTGTGCGCCCTTACCTGCCGGTCGGCATTCCGGTGTTCTCGACCTCGATGACCATCGATCCGCGCGCCGACGCGGTGGAAAACCTTGACCTCGAGAGTGTCCGCTTCATGGAGATGCCGTGGTTCGTGCAACCGGATCATCCGGCGGTGATGGCGTATTCCAAACCGGCGGAACCGATGCCGATCGATTACGAACGCCTGTACGCGCTCGGCATCGACGCCTGGCGCCTCGCGCAACTGGTGGTCGGCACCAGCCAGGCGAAGAATATTCCGCCGCTCGACGGCGTCACCGGCCGGATCACGCTGGAGGGCCATCAGTTTGTACGCATGTTGGCATCCGGCGAGATGCGCGATGGCCGGCCGACGCTGTACAAACCGTCCGAGTGATGCTGGCCAGGCTGTTTACCACCAAGCAGAGCGGTGACAGTGCCGAGCGCGTGGCGGAAAGATATCTTGGTGAGCAGGGATTGAAACTGGTCGCGCGCAATTACCGCTGCCGCTACGGCGAAATCGATCTCGTCATGCGCGAACAGGACACCCTGGTATTCGTCGAGGTGCGCATGCGCCGTACCCGTGCCGATCGCGATTTCGGCGGCGCCGCGGCCAGCATCGGCCCGCACAAACAAGCGCGCATCATCGCCGCCGCGCAGCATTACCTGGCGGGCATGAAACAGCTGCCGCCTTGCCGGTTTGATGCCGTGCTGTTGAACCAATTGTCAGCGGCGCGCATCGAATGGATCAGGGATGCGTTTGGGGCGTAACGCCGGCGCTGCGCGCTCCCTTGAGTCTCGCCAGATCCAATTAACCTCGGGAACCGCCAATCAACGGTCACTGCCGCGAACAACGACAAGGGTTGCACCGAACGGGAATCCCTTTTTGAGACAGGAAGCATGGATCTCCGCTGTTTGCGGAGATGACAGTTTGGGACTTGATCAGAGTTTCCATAAATCACTCAAGTAGAATATGCCCCATGAATCTCGAGCAGCGCATCACCCGGCATTTCCAGGACAGCGTCGACACCAAGCAGCGCGTCGCGGCGGCGCTCGCGCCGCGCATCGCGGCGGCTTCGAAGGTCATGGTCGGCTCCCTGCAGGCCGGCGGCAAGATCCTCGCCTGCGGCAACGGCGGTTCAGCCGGGGATTCGCAGCATTTTGCCGCGGAGCTGGTGGGGCGCTTCGAGCGCGAACGCGAGGAGCTCGCCGCCATCGCGCTCACCACCGATAGCTCCATCCTCACCGCCGTCGCCAACGATTATTCGTTCGATGAAATTTTTTCCAGGCAGGTGCGCGCGCTCGGCAAACCCGGCGACGTCCTGTTTGCCATCTCGACCAGCGGCAATTCAAGAAACGTCGTTGCCGCCATCGACGCGGCGCATGCCCGGAAAATGCGCGTGGTCGGCATGACCGGACGCGACGGCGGAAAGATCGCCGGCCTGATGAAGCCGGACGACGTCCTGCTCAACGTCGATGCGCAAATGACCACTCGCATTCAGGAAGTACACCTGCTGATGCTGCATTGCCTTTGCGATGCGATCGATAACCTCATGTTCGGAGAAAAATAATGCGCCTTCAAATGAAAGTCTTCACCCTGCTGCTGATGCTGGCCGCCACCTTCACGCTGCAAGGTTGTTTCACCCTGGCGGCCACCGGCATCGGTGCCACCGTGCTGATGGTCGATGACCGGCGCTCGACCGGCATCTACATCGAGGACGAGAATATCGAACTGAAGGCACGCATACGCCTGATCGAAAAATTCGGCGACGCCCACGTCAACGTCACCAGCTACAACCTGTCGACGTTGCTGACCGGCGAAGCGCCAAGCGAGCAGATGAAGAAGGACATCGAGGCGGCCATTCGCGCCATCCCGAGCGTCAAGAATGTCACCAATGAACTGGCGGTGGCCGGCAACACGTCATTGGTATCCCGCAGCGGCGACAGCCTGACCACGACCAACACCAAGGCGCGGTTTCTCAACAACGGCAAGTTCTCCATCAATCATGTGAAAGTGGTCACCGAAGCCGGCACCGTGTTCCTGATGGGCATGGTCACCCGTGAGGAAGGCGATGCGGCGGCCGAGCTTGCCCGCACTACCAGCGGCGTGTCACGGGTGGTGAAAGTGTTCGAATACATCGAGCAACCGCCCAAGCGCTAGCCGGCAACTCACGCCATCCGTTTTTTGAGAAAACGCATCAGCCCGCCCACCGCCGGCAATTGCGCGTACAGCTCCCCCGCCGCATCCCAGTAGTCGCGGTGATAGTGCACGCGCCCGTCGGCGGCGAAGCGGATGTGCGAGGCGCCGTGAATGCGGCGTTTCATTTCCGGCTTCAGCGCCTTGATGCGGAAATCAAAATCCCAGATCAGCATTGCGCCTTGTTCCTGCTCGATGGTCTCGATGATGGTGAAGCGCGGCGCGTCAAGGCGCACAAACATGCCGGCGAAAAGGTGCTTGATCGCCTCGATGCCGGTCACGTCGTTGAACGGGTCGCGGAAACTCGCGTCCTCGGTATAGACCGCGGCAAGCGAGGCCACCGTCTCCGGCGTCAGCGTTTGCCAGTAGTGAACGAGTCTGTGCAGGGCTTCACTGCGCATGGTCATAGCCGGGTCGATCGCTTGATGGCTGCAAAATACAACGAGTACGGCAGGTGTTGCAAGGTCTTCACGGTGCGCGTAAACGCTTTTGGAAAGTGGATCTCGAATTCGCCGTCGCGAAAGCCCTTGATGATTTCGCCGGCGGCTTCTTCGGGCGTGATCAGGTACGGCATCTTGAAATCATTCTGGTCGGTCATCGGCGTCTTCACGAATCCCGGGCAGATGACATAGATATCGAGGCCCTTGTCTTTCAGGTCGAGGTACAGGGATTCGGCGAGATTGATCAGCGCCGCCTTGGTCGGCCCGTAGACCAGGCTTTTCGGCAGGCCGCGATACCCGGCGACGCTCGACACCAGTGCGATGCCACCGGTTTTCGCTTTCAGCATGCGCGGAATCACCACCGAGAGGCCATTGAGAAAGC
>JBDTSU010000277.1:0-4906 GCA_039930965.1 Betaproteobacteria bacterium | reverse complement strand
CGGTTACCCGGATTGGGGGGCGGGCGGTCCTCTGATCGTCGAGGCGCGCGTCCGGTGGGATTGCCAGGAGGCTCGGATTATCAGGAAATGAACGCAAAGGTCCAGCAAAGGCGCGGCTTCTGGACAAAAAATGCCCGGAAAGCCTTGCCAGTGCTAGAGTTCCAGAGTGGGGGGCGAGCCGATATGGCCAGGCCCGCGCAGCCAGGTTTATTGCCCGGTTGGTCTTGAGTACGTCGAAGGGCTGGACCACGGTTCTGTGGGAATTTCCAACGCGCGATCGGGCTGTCAATCGAAAACATGGCGCCATGATTGCAACGGGAATTGTTGCGTACTTTAGCGGCATCAGTTGTCTTCTGGTGGTTTCGCCGTCCCGGCGCATGGACGCCGCGCTTTCTCCGCGGCGCTTGCCTTTGAGAGGGAGATCGGCCGCCGGCATGGTAAGGTTTGCGCAGGTATTGTGGCGATTTTTGCACGATGCCGGACGTGGAGAAATCGGCTCACGGATTTCTTTGCCGGGAATCAATTCATAGCGGGCGCCAATTTGCGGATTTCAGACTCAACTTCGATGCGGGATGTGGGACATGCGATTTGCCGCACCCTGTCCGGCCGCGTCTCGCCTTGCGAATCATCCCGTATGGGTATTGCCCGCAACATGTTGGCTTTCTGTGCTTTGCTCATCGTCGGTACTGCGGTTGTCGGCCAAACGATCACCATCCCGCAAAAGGTCAGGCTGGCGATACAGACGGGCAACTGGACCGTCGAACCCGGCGAGCATTTGTACGCGATATGCCGCCTGCTGACCGGTGGCAGCCGACTAGGCAGTTGCGCGGATGAAATTTACGCACAAAATCCGCAGGCTTTCTACGACGGCGAACGCGGCCGGTTGATTCCCGGGGCGAGGCTCGACATTCCGCGCGCCTTCCGCAAAGGGCCGGACACGGTTGTGCCGACAACGACTCCGCCAAAGGTGTTACCGGTGCCCGAGCCGGCGCCACCGATCACCGCGTCGACTGCCGCGCCCGCAGCCGTCGTCAAGCCGGCGGAGCCCAAGTATCTGGATGCATTGATCACCGGTGTCGCCATCGAGGACGATCCGGTCGATGCGAGTGGACGGCCCCTGCCGACGGAACCCGGGCAGCGATTTGTCTCGGTGGAGTATTCGGCCGACCTGCACCAGCAGCAGGGGCGTGGCCGGTCAGCCGATCAATCGGTGGCGCTGCAGGTCAGGCGGGAAACCGAAAACTGGGGTGAGTGGTTTGTCGATGCGGCCGGCATGCATTCCTCCGGCCAGCAGGATTTCTCGCTGCCCGGCGGACGATCGGGCGGACGGGCGACGCTCTATCACAATGCCTTTCCGGTGACCGAAGGCTGGATTGCCAACACCGCCCTCGGCGTGATCCGCAATCCGCTCAACACCGCGGTGACAAATTCGTTTCGCATCACGCTTCCGTCGCCGTTATATGCGGGGCTGGATGCGCAGCTGGGCAACGATTCGCGCGAGTTTCGGGTGGCGGCCGGCAACTTTGGCGTGTTGAAGGGCCTCAGCGGCAGTGCCTTCGAGACCACGCGCGGACATTTCGCCAGCACCGGCGCGAATTTTCGATTCGGAGAGCAGTGGTTTCTTGGCATGCAGTCGATGCATGTGCGCGAGGTGCCCACACTGCCGGACCATGACAGCTTCGTCGCCGCGATCCAGCAGGAGTTGCCCGACCGAGCCGGCAAATGGTCGTTTCGCGCGTTGGCCGATAGCAAGGGACAACACGGTGCCTGGGCCGACGCCGACCTGAGCTGGGAACGCACCCGGTACCGCATCGGCGCCTACCAGTTGGATCCGCAACTGCTTTGGGCGGATGCGCAGATTGCCAATGACCAGCGCGGCGCGTATTTGCGCGTGGACCAGCGGGGGCTGCGTCAGTCGTTGTACGGCGGAATCAACTATGCCGACAGTAACCTCGACCGTGACGCATCGCGTGGCGGGCAGCGGAGCGTGGATGGATTTGCCGGAATTTCGCTGCGACCGAGTCGCAGCCTGTCGCTGGGCGGCACTTTGTCGCTGCAATCGATTGTGCCGCACAGCGCCGGCGGCGCCGGCAGCAAGGTCGCATCGGGCAGTGCTTTTGTGAGCTATACCGGGCCGTTCGGCGGGTCACGCCTCGATGTGGCGCGCTATCAGGTCCGGCCGGAACTCACCGCGCGCGAATACGTCGACAGTATGGGTATTTCACACGACTGGCCCGCGCTGAACGGCTATGCGATTTCTTCCGCGTTCAGCGCCTCGCGCGAGTATGCCGTGCTCGACACCACGCGCCGTCAAAGTTTCAGCCTGGCGCTACGCAGCCCGGCGACATCGGACTTCCACTGGGATTTTGCACTGGCCCTGGCGCGCGTGGACAATGCGCGCGGCACCGAGAAAAATGTCAACGCGAGCCTGTCCTCCTACTGGCAGTTTTCGACAAACTGGCAGGCGTCCACACAACTGGTATGGAACACGATTGACCCCGCCCCGCCATTGCCGGGAGCGACCCTGGAAGCATTCAAGCGCGAAAAGCGGCTGTTGTTCACGATTCGCAATGAACGCGCTTCCGGCACGCCCTACGCGATGCTCGGTCTGGGCCGCCAGGGGATGCTGGGCACGGGCGGCATCAGCGGCGTGGTGTTCTTCGACGAAAACGGAGACGGCGTACGGCAGGCCAATGAGCGCGGCGCGGCCAACCTGACGGTGTTCCTGGACGGGCGGATTCCGACAACGACCGACAGTGCCGGACGCTACCACTTCGCCTCGGTGCCGATCGGCGGGCACACGCTGGTGCTGCTGGCCGATACGCTGCCGCTGCCGTGGACGCTCGATGATGAAAAAGGCCTCAAGACGATGGTGCCGCTGCGCGGCGAGGCGATCCAGGATATTGCGCTGACCCGGCTCCGCCCCTGATTTCGGGCAATCATTTGGTGCTCTGCGCGCCGGTCAACGGCGGTGCGGTTGCGGTTGCGGTGCGATTGCGGTGCGGTTGCGGTGCGACTGGATTGGCGTGGGGCCTACTTCAGCTCGACATTCACCGGCCATTTGCCGCCCGGCCACTCCATGTCGCCCTTGAGCTTGAGCGGTGGTTTCAGTTCCGGCCGCTTGCCCTCGGCATTGTCGGCGGCCCAGATGGCGATGATGCGTGTCTCGCCCGGCAGGATGGGAAAATTCGAGACGGTGAATTCCATACTGCGACCGGACGCGTCGCTGCCCTCCAACACGCCTTCGAAGCGGCCGTGCGCATTGCCGGTATTTTCCACCTCGGCTACCGGCGTCAATGCGCCGTTGACGCGTCCCAGTTTCAGTTGACGCACGCTAAGCTTGGGAGCGATATCGCCAATCGACACATACACGATCACGCCGATGCGTCCCGAAAGCGGCAATTGAACCGCGCCCGCGCTGACCGTCGGCAGTACATCGCTGGCGCGTTCGATCATCAGCGCGAAGCGGCATTCCTGCGCGGTGGCATCGGCCGGGACATGCACCTCGAAACGGAACTTGCGTTTGCTGCGGGCAGCGACCTTCACGGTATGGCGCTCGATCTTCACCCACGGCCGGCAACTGCCCGGGCGCGGTTGCCCGGACTCGAATTCGACGCCGCCGACACTGGTGAGACGCCAGTCGGCGGTCTTGACCAGATAATCGTCGGGCACGGGTGCATCGTTGCCGATTTCCAGCACCTGCCGGGAGACCTGCCCGGGGATGCCCTTGATCTCGTATCGCGCCGGCACCACGTAGCCGGCGAAGGCATGCACCTCGCCGAATGTCGCGGCCAGGAAAAAAGCTGCAAGCCAACGCGCCGGGGATTTCATGGGCCAATACTCTCTATCTCAAACACTGGATCGAAACCGAGCCCCCCGTGGAAATAGCGTCCATCCAGGTGCAGCGTAAAGTCGAAGATCTCGGTCATTTCCTTCGCGGTGACCACGCCCTGAAAGACCAGTGTCCGGTTGCCCGGCACAATGCTGCCGGGAATGAACCGGCCGCGCGTGCGCCATTCCGCGCGAAATCCGGTACTGCCGCGCAAACCCTTCAGCGAGGGCGGCAATACCATGTGGATGCGCACGTTGCGGCCCACATAGCGGCTCAGGTCGAAACGCAGCTCGATGCCTTTTGCGTCCGCCACCAGCGCGTTGACCTGATCGGGCGTCAGGCCATCGCCGTTGTGAGCCCAGTTGGGGGTCACCGTGGTCTCGGCGCGCAAGGTTGCCTTGTACGGCAGCACGTCCGCCATGGAAGGCGCGGCCGCCAGAGTGACAAGAACCAGGAACAACGCGCGCATCATGGCATCGAGAGGGTATAGATCACATCGCCGCTATAGGTCCCGGCGCGGACGACGTTCTGGTTGAGATAGCGAAAACGCAGGCAGTCCTGCGACTGGTTCGAGTTATTGAAGACCAGGATCACCTGCGCACCGCCGCCGCTGAACGCACCGGCCGCAATGGTCACCGGCGCATAGGCCGCGGGGGTGGTATTGATCCAGTCCACCTCGGTGAACGGAATGTTGTCCGCGCCGCAGGTGGCGGCCGTGGTGCAGGTGATGCCCGCCGTGGAATTGGCGGTCAACGTGGCAGTGCGCGAACCCGCGGGTGCGGCCCGCGCTTCGGCGTTAAAGAAAACATGATTCGCGGCGCACGAAGAACCGCTGCGCGCGGCCGCATTGGCGGTCATCAGTTGCACCGCCGAATTGCCGACATTGCCGCCGGCGACCGTGACCGTGGTGGTGGTGATGGTTGCCGCCGTCGCGCCTACCCGCAGCCGGATTTGCACGGGCGCGTTCGCCACCACCACCAGGTTGGCCATGGCAACCGGCGGCACGAACAGCAAAATGAAAAGATATTTCGGCAGTCTCACAGGACAATATTAGCGCCGGACGGGTCCCTTAAA
>JBDTSU010000276.1:0-4922 GCA_039930965.1 Betaproteobacteria bacterium | reverse complement strand
CTACCTGTGGACGCTGCCGATGTTCCATTGCAACGGCTGGTGCTTCCCGTGGACCATCGCCGCCAACGCCGGCACCCACGTCTGCCTGCGCCGGGTGGATGCGACGCTGATTTTTGAGTTGATCCGCGAGCACCGGGTCACGCATTTTTGCGGCGCCCCGATCGTGCACACCCTGCTCATCAATGCGCCGGCGGAGCAGAAGCAGGGCATCGAGCAAAAAGTGCATGTCATGGTGGCCGGGGCGGCGCCGCCTGGGGCGATGATTGAAGGCATGGCCAAGTTGGGTTTCGAGCTGACCCACGTCTATGGCCTCACCGAGGTCTATGGTCCGGCGGGGGTCTGCGCCCGGCATCCGGAGTGGGATGCGCTGCCGCTGGAGGCGCAGGTGCGGCTCAATGGCCGGCAAGGCGTGGCGTACCTGCTGCAGGAAGGCATGACCGTGATGGACGCGGAGACCATGCAGGTGGTGCCGGCCGATGGCGAAACCATGGGCGAGATCATGTTCCGCGGCAACATCACCATGAAGGGTTACCTGAAGAATCCGCAGGCCAGCAAGGAAGCCTTTGCCGGCGGCTGGTTCCACTCGGGCGACCTGGCGGTGATCCATGCCGACGGGTATGTGAAAATCAAGGACCGCGCCAAGGATGTGATCATTTCCGGCGGCGAGAATATTTCCTCCCAGGAAGTCGAAGACGTGCTCTCGCATCACCCGGCCGTCATGCTCGCCGCGGTGGTGGCCCAGCCCGATGGAAAATGGGGGGAGGTGGGCTGTGCTTTCATTGAACTGAAAGAGGGCGCCCGGGCGACCGAAGAAGAAATGCTGGCGTTTTGCCGTGAACGCATGGCACGATTCAAGGTGCCGAAGAAATTCATTTTCCGGCCGCTGCCGAAGACATCGACCGGGAAGATCCAGAAGTTTGTCTTGCGGGAATGGGCGCGGAGCACGGATGCCATTGAATAGCAGCAAGGGGCCGGGATGAACGCCGGGCTACAAAACCAGTCAGGAAATGGACGCGTGGATGGAAGGTGGAGATGATTCGAGATTTGAAACCCGGCCGGGAAATTTGTTGCGAGAGCCCGGCATGAACCCGATGCGGCATCACTTTCTGCGCGGCCTGTCTTCCACTGGCTTTCATCGCCTTCACTACACCGAATGGGGCGATCCCGCCAACCCGCGCGTGCTGATCTGCGCGCACGGCCTGACCCGTTGCGGCCGCGACTTCGACACGCTCGCCAGCGCCATGCAGGACCGCTACCGGGTGATCTGTCCCGATGTGGCGGGCCGCGGCGAGAGCGACTGGCTGGCCAACAAGGCCGACTACAACTATGTACAGTACCTGAACGACATGGTCGCGCTGATCGCCCGTGCCACATTCACCGGTGTCGAGACGCTGCACTGGCTGGGTACCTCGATGGGCGGCATCATCGGCATGCTGCTCGCGTCGCATGTCAATACGCCGATCACGCGCCTGGTGATGAACGATGTCGGTTCGTTCATTCCCAAGGCATCGCTGGACCGCATCGGCATGTACCTGGGCGCGTCGCCGCGATTCGCCGACTTCGAATCGGTGGTGATGGCGGTGCGCGCCGTCAGCCCGTTCGGCGAAATGTCCGACGATACCTGGCGCCAGTTGACCGTGCCGCTGGTCAAGCAGCAGGCCGACGGCGCATGGATGTTCCGTTACGATCCGGGTGTCAGCGATTCATTCCGGGATGGCTCGGCGCAGGACGTGGACCTCACGGCGGTATGGGACAGCATCAAGTGTCCGGTGCTGGTCACGCGCGGCGAAGAATCGGATCTGCTGCTGAAGGATACCTTCGACAGGATGTGCCGCAAAGCCGGGGTGCGCGGGGTCGAGTTTCCGAACGTCGGGCATGCGCCGATGTTTCAGGAGGCGGCACAGATCAAAGTGGTGAGGGAGTTCCTGCTGGCGGTGAAATAGCAAGTCGTCATTCCCGGCTGGGCGAAAAATGACGAAAGAAGTGTTCTCTGCGACTGTGAAGGACTCGTCCCTCTGCTCACCGAAAGCAAAAGACTCGCCCCTTGCTCAGCGATAGCCGAAGACTCCTCCCTTTGTAAAGGGAGGCCGGGAGGGATTTGCTGCGGTTGAGTATCGGTGAAAGTTCCTTCGGCCAGGCGGTTCGGGAGACGTGTGTTTCTGCTTCCAGCATGCGGCTCGGATTCGTAAGGCACAAAACAGTCCGCAGGGACTGTTTTATGTCCTTACTCGTCCCACCTCGCGCCCTGCATGGCGCTCGGATTCGTAAGGCACAAAGCGTGCCGCAGGGCACCCTTTGTGTCCTTACTCATCCCATTTGAATTGCCAGATGGCGATGGCGAACAGTACGGCGCTTGACACGAGCAGTATCGCCATCGGTACCAGCGCCGCTTCAAATCCCAGGCCCCGCCAGGTCATCGCCGCCAGGCCGTCGATCGCCCAGCGTGTCGGCACACCCAGCGACAGCGTCTGCAGCCACTCCGGAAACACGAACGAGGGCACCCACGCACCGCCCAGCATCACCATCAGCAACGTGGCAAAGATCGCCAGTCCACGTGTGGCCTCGGGATTGTTGCCGATGGCGGCCAGCAGCAGGCCGAAGCTCGAGGTGAACAACGCGAAGCAGACGATCATGCCGAGGAAGCCGGCGACGCTGCCCTCGATGCGTACGCCGAACAGCGCCATGCCGGCGGCAAATATGCCGAGCATGAGGAGGATTGCGATCAGGGAACTGCTGGCGACCGTGCTGCCGAGCAGCAGTGTTTTCGTCACCGGTGCCGCGCGCAGCCGCTTCCACAGGCCGAGCCGGCGCGCCAGCAGCAAGCCGATGCCGATATCGATGCCCATGAACATGATGAACTGCACGCTCATGCCGGCGAAAGAGTGCGAGTAAGCGTTGTACTTGCGCTCCTTGCCCGACGTGACTTCGATCGCCTTGGCCGTGAAGGGCATGTCGAAGGCGGGCGCCTTTGCCTGCCCGGAGGGCGCGGCGGCCGAGCGTTTTTGCACCCGCTCGATGCTGTCGAACATGCCGACCAGGTCGCGCTTTTCGTCTTCGGCGATGTCTTTGCTGGCGCTGACCTCGCCGCGAAGATCGCTCATCGCCGCCGGGTTCCCGCGGATGGCGGACTGGGTGACCGCCTTCATGACGTGCTGCGTCAGCATGCCGCGCACCATCGGCATGACCATCGCCTGCGAAGGGTCGTAGTGAATGGCAATCTCCGGCTTGTCGCCCGGCCGGAACAGCGACCGCGCCGCCTGATCGCCAAACGCTTTCGGCACGATGACCGCGGCGCGCAGCTTGCCCTTCTTCACCTGGTCGAGCGCGGCATCCAAGTCAAGCGGCTGCACCGCCAGCGCGGGATCTTCCACGAGCCCGGCGACAATCTGTGTCGAGATGGCGCTGCGGTCCTGGTCGACGACCGCAATCGGCACCCGCGTCGGCGCCTTGTTGCTGCCGCCGAACAATGAGCCGAAGAAGGCGGCAATGGCGATCGGCGCCGCCAGCGTGATGATCAACGCCCGGCGGTTCGAGAAATACAGTGTGAGGTCCTTGCGGACAAGGGCGATAAAGGCGTTTTTCATGTTCATTCGTCCCGTAGTTGGCGGCCGGTCAGGCTCAGGAACAGGGTTTCAAGATTGGCGCGGCCGGAACTGATGCGATTCACCGTATGCCCGTGCGCCGCCAGCCAGGCCAGCAACGTGGACGCCGAACCCGATAGCGAATCGACGCCCACGGTCAGCCGCCCATTTTGTTGCGCGGCGGTCTTCACGCCCGCTTCGCGCGCGAGGGCCGCGATATCCACCTGGCCATCGAGCTCGATCTCCAGCGATGCCGATACCGGCAACTGGCGGTACAGGCCGGCGAGCGTGTCGTTGGCGATGACCTTGCCGTGATCGATGATGACGATGCGGTCACACAGCCGCTCCGCCTCCTCCATGTAGTGGGTGGTGTAGACCATCGTCTTGCCGCGCGCTTTCAGTGTTTCAAGATTGTCGAAAATCGCGTTGCGGCTCTGCGGGTCAATGCCCACCGTCGGCTCGTCCAAGAGCAGGATGTCCGGGTCATGCACCAGCGCGCAGGCAATGTTCAGCCGCCGCTTCATGCCGCCGGAAAACGTCGACGGTTTGTCATGTCCCCGGTCCGCCAGGCCGACCAGCTCGAGCGCCGCCAGCGACCGCTCGCGCAGCAGTGTGCCGCTCAAGCCATAAAGCGCGCCGAAGGTCTCCAGGTTGCGCATCGCGGGCAATTCCTCGAAGAGCGCGATGTCCTGCGGCACCAGGCCGATGCGCTGCTTGGCCGGGCTCGCGTCGCCATCGATGCGCTGGCCGGCCAGCCGGACTTCACCCTTGTCCGGCGGGGTCAGGCCGCAAATCATCGCGACGGTGGTGGTCTTCCCGGCGCCGTTCGGCCCCAGCAGGCCGACGATCTGGCCGGGTTCGGCCATGAGGGAAATGCCCGACACAACCTGGCGCGCGGCATAGGATTTCCAGAGATCCTGCACTTGAAGCATGGTTGGTTCTCCCGTTGAATATGGCCGCATGCTACGCGCGATCGGGAGCGGGACGTCCGGATGTGCGACGGAAAGGGGGCGGGACGGCGCGAATGGCATGCCGGCCGCGTGAATGGAATGCCGCGGGATTGCCGGAATCGCCGAACTCCGTTACGATATTCGTATCGGGGCTCACGCAGTTCCCCGGAGGCTTCCCGCCCAGACGGTGTCCCGTCCAAATCTGCCCAACCGCCAATCCCGATGGCGAACCATGGACACCGCTTTTGATTTCCCGACTTTCATTTTCCTCCTCCCCCGCGTGGTCGTTTCGCGACGGCACTTTTTTGCGCGGCGGCAGGCAGCGGGCCGGAAGAGGGCGGCAAGGTCGGTCGAATCTTGTGGTGTTCCTGCAAGAATGGAGATCACGATG
>JBDTSU010000275.1:0-4923 GCA_039930965.1 Betaproteobacteria bacterium | reverse complement strand
GCATATTTCATGGGGCTGGCCCCTCCCCAAGGCGGGCCTCGCAGGGCGTTTTTTTGTGCCATCGAATCCAATTTGTACCGGCCATTGGCGCCGGGCCCTTCGACAGGCTCAGGACAGGCTCTGCGCATTCGATTGCGGGTCGCTGGACATGCGCTTTTCCGCTCATTCGGCGCGTCAGAGCCGCGCCGGTTCGCGTGGCACGCCATGCCGCAGGGCATGGCGCGAAACCCCACGCTCACTCCTCGGAATATCTCGATATTCCTCGGTCAGTCGAGCGAAAAATCGCACGCCCATCAACCCCGAAAGCCGCTGCATCGGCTTTCGGTTCAACGGGCGCGGCGCGTGCGCCGCGAATTCCCCGTTTCACCTCGTCGAGCGCGCCCCCATGAAATATGCAGGCTAACGAATATCCGGCTTGCCCAGTTCGCCCTTTACCTTACGCACCAGCACGACGCAGCCGACAAAATATAGCAAGACCGAAAATATGCGGAACCCGCCGACGGCCGTGTAGCGGAAGTAGACGAAGGTGAGCAGGATCCACAGGAACGCGCCCGCCAGCAGGAGCGAGGCGCGATATTTGCGGCTGCCGAGCAGTTCGTACGCGCCCGCACCGCCGAGGAACAGGAAGATCAGCCAGCCGGCGAGGAATGCCAGGTCTACGAGTGTGCCCAAGGCGTGCTTTCTTCGTTGTGCTGCATAGTCGATGATTCAAGCGCTGAAATCCCTCCCGGCCTCCCTTTGGCAAAGGGAGGAGTTCCCGCTTTTGCGTGCTGCCTGACGGCTATCGCTTCCCCCATTTCTAAAGGGGGATTGCGGGGATTTACAGGGTATCGTCGACGCGCAGCATGCTTCGCGAATTTCCGATTCAATCCTCTCATTGGGAAAGCGGCGGAGATGGGCGTGCCCACGGTTGTTCCTTATATTGCGCAACGCAAACACAAAGATACTGTCACCCCGGATTTAGTCCGTGGCGCCAGATCGTGGAACCACACTTACGTTTCGCATCTTCCCAGACTAAGGCTCTTCCAGAGGTGGCTTGGACGATTTCCAGACGATGAAATACGCCGCGGCCGCCGGCACGCCAAAGATCAGCAGGAAGATCGGCAGCTCATCGAGCACGCCATAGCCCGCCTTCAACACACCGACGGCCATGTTGCCCGCGGCGGCGAGAAACCACAGCCCGACAAACGCGCGAATTGCCTTCACCACCTGCAGATCGTCGCCACCCGCGAGCGCGCGCGCGACGCCGATCCACAGCGCGAGTAGCACCAGGCCCAATACGATGATGATCAACGTGCGCATATCCGTCCTCCCGATGCGGATGCTTCAAGGTAATTTTTCGAAATCGCCAAGATTCGTCATTCCAGCGCAGGCTGGAATCCAGTCCATCGTCTTTTCATGAATTTGGAACGGACTGAGTCCCAGCCTGCGCTGGGACGACGGGTTTCCTGATCCTTCGATGGGAACTCTAGCACCGGTGTGCGTCGCGGGGCGAAATGCCGCCGGGAGGGGCTTGGGTGCTGGGGGTTTGGTGTTGGGGATTGCTCTTGGTCCAGCGATATGGATTGCATGTCGGGTTACGGCTGCACCTAACCCGACCTACTTTCCAGCGCTAAAAAAAATTTCGTTGCGGTGCGTAGGTTGGGTTAGACGCGTAGCGGCGTAACCCAACAGATGTGCCAGATTCAACGACTGCCTGTCGGGTTACGGCTGCGCCTAACCCGACCTACATTCCAGCGCTAAAGAAAATTTCGGTGCGTTGCGTAGGTTGGGTTAGACGCGCAGCGGCGTAACCCAACAGATGTGCCAGCTTCAACGATTGCCTGTCGGGTTACGGCTGCGCCTAACGCGACCTACTTTTTTCGCCGCTACATTCCAGCGCTAAAGAAAATTTCGGTGCGGTGCGTAGGTTGGGTTAGACGCGTAGCGGCGTAACCCAACAGATGTGCCAGATTCAACGACTGCCTGTCGGGTTACGGCTGCGCCTAACCCGACCTACTTTTTTCGCCGCTTGGCACGTTCGGCCACGCCGACTTTGGCGCGCATTTCGGCGAACGCCGCATCTACTGGCAAAATGGTGGATTCGCCTAACGATTCTTGACACGTTTTAGCCCGCCCTTTCGATGCCCCCCGCCAAGCCTTCCACTCCGCTCACCCACGTTCGCGTCACGCGCGCATTGCGGGCGATATTCAGCGAGACTTCGCTGGCGCGCGGGACGACCATTCAATGGGGCGGGAAAGCGATCAGCGATTTTTCGGCCAGGCAGGTCGAAGCCGACACATACATCGTGTGCGGCGCGGTGCAGGGGACGGCGCCCGAGCCTTACGAAACCCGCATCGACGTGTTCGCCGACCTGGCACAGGGCGATTTCGAGGTGATTGACACCGAATGCAGCTGCCCCGTCGCGGTCGATTGCAAGCACGCCTGCGCGCTGCTGTTGCACTGGATCAGCCTGTGGCCGGAGGCGGAGGATCAATCGCTGCCGGGATCGCGCGAGCCGGCCCGCTTCACCGGCATCGCAGAAGTCGCGCCGCCATCGGCCAAGGCGAAATCGTCGGGCAGCACCAAGGTGGGCACGGCGCGCGCGGCCCCCACCGCCCCCGCTGCGCCGGTGGTGCGCGTGTTGCCGGTCCGCGGGCAGTTGCACGAATGGCTCAATCGCTCGATCGCCGCCGACCAGAAAGGCAATACGGCCGGCGGCGCGGGCGGGCGCGCAAAGAAGAGCACGCCCAGCCAGGTGCCCTGCCTGTTCTATATCCTCACCGACGAGGCCCGGCTGCACGCGGTGCGCGGCCGGCGGCGGCGCGACGGCAGCGAACCGGAACTGACCGGCGATCGCGCCAAGACCTCGTGGATCGGCTACGGCCATGAACGGCCGGCGTATGCGAGCGGCGATGATGTCGCCGTGCTGACGCTGATCGAATCGTGCCCGGGCGCCCAATCTTACGAACCCATCGCCGAACTCTCGGGCGTTGCCGGCCGTCAACTACTCACGCTCGCCGCCGGCACCGGTCGATTGTTCGCGCTCACCGCGACAGCGCTGGACCATGCGCTGGGCAAGCGCGCCGATGTCTCGCTGCGCAGGCTGCCGCGTCCGCTGACATTCGGCGAGGCGCGCGTGGCGAGCCTGACCTGGCGCGAGATCACGCATGCCACCCTGAAGAACATACGCACGCTGCGCCTGACGGCCACCATCGAAGGCAAGCCGGTCGAGCTGATTCCCACCGATCCGCCGTACGCGCTGGACCTCGAGGCCAATCGCATCGCGCCGGTGAGCCTGGCCTTGTCTTCGGCGAGTTTGATGCAACTGGCCGCGCTGCCGGCGGTGCCGCTGGACGATTCGCTCGCCTGGGCCTACGTGCGCGATGCCATCGATGCGCTGCCGGACGCCGCCGCCGTGCCGCCGCTGCCGATCGCCGACAGCGGGCGCCTGCTGGAACCGAAAGCGATCCTCGAATTCGCGCTGGTCGAGCACACGTACCAGCACGGCTGGGGCCGCAATGCGCACACCGAGCACACCACCTTTCCCGGCGTACATTTATGGTTCGACTACGCCGGCCGCCGCGTGCCGGTATCACCGTACGGCCTCGACGCGGCCATCGAAGTCGAACAGCAGGGCCGCGAAACGCGGACCACGCTCGCGCGCAATGTGCGCGCCGAGAAGCAATGGGTCCGGCGCCTGCCCTCGCATTTGTTGCGCGCGACCGCCGTCGAGCACACGCTGGCGCAGGCGGCGTACGAGGGCAAACCGCAGGTGCATTCGCTGTGGGCACTGGCCCATCACGATTGGGCGCACCACGGGGCGCAGGTGTTCGCCGAGGCGCAGGCGCGGGGCTTCGCGATCGAGATCGATCCCGCGTTTCCGCTCATGCTGGAAGACATCCCCGAGCCGGAACTCGAACTCACGCCCACGCCGGACCGCGGCTGGTTTCGCATCGCGCTGGGTGTCACGGTGCAGGATCGCCGCGTCGACCTCGCCCCGGCGCTGGCCAAGCTGATCGGCGCGCAGGCCGATCCGGAGGCCTGGCTCGAGGCGTTGCCGGGCGTGCCGCTGGTGCTGCTGTCGATCGCGCTATCGGATAAGGAAAGGGACAGGAACCGGGACCCGGGCGGCGCCAAATCAGCCGTGGTGCGCCTGCCCGGGGTGCGCGTGCACGCGATCCTCGCGCCGGTATTCGACTGGTTTCGCGGCGGCGACGTGGCGCCGATGTCCGGCCTGCAGGCCGCGCTGAACGCCGGGCTGCCGGACGCGGCGATCCGCTACCTGGGCCGCGACGACAAGCGCTGGATCGGACTGCGCGATGCCGTCGCCGAGGGTGTTGCGTTGTCACCGGTATCGCCGCACCCGGATTTTCACGGCACGCTGCGGCCCTACCAGTTGCACGGCCTCGCCTGGCTCGAGCATCTGCGCCGGTTGTCGATGGCCGCCGTGCTGGCCGACGACATGGGCCTCGGCAAGACGGTGCAGACGCTGGCGTTCCTGCACCGGCGCCGCCATGCGGATGGCGTTGCGCGCCCCAGCCTAATCGTCGCACCCACCTCGGTCACCGTGAACTGGCTGGCCGAGGCCACCCGTTTCGCGCCGGACCTGAAGGTGCTGGTGCATCGCGGCACGGCGCGCTCGCTGGATGCGGCGGCCCTGGCGGCGACCGACCTGGTGGTAACCAGCTACCCGATCCTGCAACGCGACGCGAAGCGCTTCGCCGAGATCGCCTGGGACGTGGTGGTGTTCGATGAAGCGCAAATGATCAAGAACGCCAAGGCCAAGACCTACCAGGCCGCGCAGGCGCTCAACGCCACCATGCGCGTCGCCCTCACCGGCACGCCGATGGAAAATCACCTGGGCGAGCTGTGGGCGCTCTTCAACCTGCTGCTGCCCGGCCTGCTCGGCGACCCTGATTCGTTCAACCGCGTATTCCGCC
>JBDTSU010000274.1:0-4960 GCA_039930965.1 Betaproteobacteria bacterium | reverse complement strand
TCCCGCCCTTCGCGATGATGCCGATGCGTTCGTCATCGAAGTGGACAAACCCAAGAATCCGGATCACGGCCATTTCGCGGTCAACAGCGCCTTGCAGCTTGCCAAGCGCCTGGGACTCAAGCCGCGGGATATCGCGGCGGCAATAGTCGATGCGCTGCCGGCTTCGGCGCTGCTCGCCCGGAAACCCGAGATTGCCGGTCCGGGATTCATCAATATCCGTCTCGCATCGTCGGCCGAAACGCGTGTGGTGGCGGCGATATTGGCCAGTGCGGAAGACTTCGGCAAAGGCACATCGGGCGCCGGCCGCAAGGTGATGGTGGAATTCGTTTCCGCCAACCCCACCGGCCCGTTGCACGTCGGCCATGGCCGCGGCGCGGCGACGGGCGACACGCTCGCGCGGCTGCTTGAGGCACAGGGATGGAATGTGAGCCGCGAGTTTTACTACAACGATTCGGGCGCGCAGATCAACAACCTGGGGCTGTCGGTGCAGGCACGACTGCGTGAAAAGGCCGGCCTGGCGGCCGCGTTCCCGGAAGATGGTTACCGCGGCAAGTACATCGTCGAAATCGCCGACCGCTATGCCGAGGAGCATGCGCACGATGCCCGCGGCGACGACATCGATGCGGTGCGCCGCTTTGCCGTGGCCGCATTGCGTCACGAGCAGGACCTCGATCTCAAGGCCTTCGACGTCCGGTTTGACGTCTATTTTCTCGAGTCATCGCTCTACACCGATGGCCTCGTCGACAAAACGGTCGAACACCTGGTCAAGATGGGCCATACCTACGAGCAGGATGGCGCGCTCTGGCTGAAGACCACCGACTACGGTGACGACAAGGACCGCGTCATGCGCAAGTCCGACGGCACCTTCACCTACTTTGTGCCCGATGTCGCCTATCACGTTACCAAATGGCAGCGCGGCTTCACGCGTGCCATCACCGAGCTCGGCGCCGATCACCACGGCTCGCTCGCGCGCGTCCGTGCCGGCCTGCAGGCAATGGAAATCGGCGTGCCGCCGGACTACCCGGATTACGTGTTGCACCAGATGATCACGGTGATGCGCGGCGGGGAAGAGGTGAAGATCTCGAAGCGGGCCGGCAGTTATGTGACGCTGCGCGACCTGATCGACGAGGTCGGCCGAGACGCCACGCGGTACTTCTTCGTGATGCGCAAGTCGGATTCCCAGCTCACCTTTGACATCGATCTCGCCAAGAGCCGCTCGGAAGACAATCCGGTGTACTACGTCCAATATGCCCACGCGCGCGTTTGCAGCGTGCTGGCCCAGTGGGGCGGAAATGTCGACACGCTGGCCGGGGTGGACTTGTCGCCACTGGCGAACCGGTATGAATCCGACCTGCTGCGCGCGCTCGCCGATTTCCCGGAATTGCTCGCCACCGCCGCGCGCGAACTGTCGCCGCATCTCGTCTGCGTGTACCTGGGCGAACTCGCCGCCCGCCTGCATAGCTACTACAATGCCGAAAAGTTTCTGGTCGAGGACGAAAAATTGAAACTGGCAAGGCTCGCGCTGATCGTGGCGACACGGCAGGTCCTGAGGAACGGCCTCGCGGTGCTCGGCGTGTCCGCGCCGGAGAAGATGTAACTCATGGCCAGGGATTACAGAAGTACCTCGCCGGAGACCGACCCGGGCAAAGGCAGCGGCGGACGCGGCGCCGGCGGCAGGAAGCGCGGCATGAACCCGATGTTCGTCGGCATCATCATCGGCCTCTTGCTGGGAATCGGCCTCGCGCTGAGTCTCGCGATGTGGCTCAATCGCGCCAACAATCCGTTCGTCGAAAAATCCCGGCCGGTCGACGCATTACCGGTCATCGCGGCCAGGCCCGCGCCGCCGGTGGCCGCCCCGACGCCGAAAGCCGAGGCGGAAAAGCCGCGCTTCGAGTTCTACCAAATCCTCCCCGGCGAAAAGGGAGATAAGGGAGAAAAGGGCGAGAAGGGCGCGAGGGCCGATGCCGCGCCTCCCGCCAGGAGCGCGGAACCTGGCGTGCGCGGCACGCCTGACGCGAAGTCCGTAGCCAGGCCCGATGCCCGGCCGGAAATCAAACCCGCCAGCAGCGAAGTATTTTTTCTGCAGGCCGGCGCGTTCCAAAGCCCCACCGATGCCGAGAACATGAAGGCCAAGGTGGCATTTGCCGGATTCGAGGCCATGGTCCGCCCCGTCAACCTGCCGGACAAGGGAACGTTGTACCGGGTACGGCTGGGGCCGTTCAAGAGCCTCGATGAAGTGAACAGAATCAAGACTTCGCTGTCACAAGGCGGTATCGGCGCCGCCGTTGTCAAAGGCTCCGACTAATCATTCCGTATATTCACCGTCAACAGGACCCGACATGACCTTCAAACTCTGGATTCAACGTACCGGCATCGCGCTGCTTGCCGCATTTGCCATCGGCAACGTCGCCGCACAGGGCGGCCGCGACGTGACCCCGCTGAACCCGCCGCAACCGGTGGAAAACGATGGCAAGATCGAGGTCCTCGAGTTCTTCGCCTATGGCTGCATACACTGTGCGAACCTGGAGCCGCGACTGGCCGAATGGATCGCCCGCCTGCCCGCGGATGTGAGGTTCAAGCGGGTGCCGGCCGCCTTTGCGGTGCGCGGCATCGACAGCGCACCCATTTTCTTCACGCTTGAGGCCCTGGGCATGCAGGAAAAACTGCATCAGAAACTGTTTGATGCCGCCAATCTGGAAAATGTGATGCTGGGCAACCCGGCGACACTGAACAAGTGGCTGGAAAAACAGGGCGTCGATCCGAAGAAATATGAAGAGATGCAACGTTCGTTTTCGGTGCAGAACAAGATCAATCGCGCCAAGCGAATGAGCAACGATTACAAGCTTCCCGGCACGCCGGCGCTGGCGGTGAACGGCCGCTTCCTGGTCGAGCAGGTTGCCGGCGCGGACCGCCTGTTCGCGAATGTCGACCAGCTGATTGCCGACGCGCGTGCCGCCAACAAGGCGGCCACCGTGGCCGCCAAGCCTGCGGTAACGGTTGCGCCGGCCAAGAAATAGTCCGCGGATCATTCCGCATGGCATAACGCGGGCCCCGGTGCCAACCGGTCCGCGTTTTTTTTCGCGCGCCGGCCATCAGGCCGTTCACCGCCAGCCGGGTCGTCCCGCGTAAAATAGCAGCATGACCGCCCCCACCGTCTTCATCACCGGCGCCTCGTCGGGCATCGGTGAATCCCTTGCGCGGCTGTACGCCGCCCGCGGATTTCAACTGGGCCTGGTCGCGCGCCGCAGCGAGATTCTTGAAAAGCTCGCCGCCGAACTCAATCCGAGGCCGGCCATTTATGCGCTCGATGTTCGCGATGCCGCGGGAATGAAACAGGCGGCGGGCGATTTCATTTCCTGCTACGGCGTCCCGCGGATTGTCATTGCCAACGCCGGCGTTTCGCGCGGCACGCTGACCGAAATCGAGGACGACCTGAAGGCATTTCAGGAGATATTCGATATCAACGTCATGGGAATGGTCAACACGTTTCATCCGTTTATCGCGCCCATGCGCGCCGCGGGTGCGGGAACGCTGGTCGGCATCGCCAGCGTCGCCGGGTTTCGGGGCATTCCCGGCGGCGGCGCCTACTCGGCCTCGAAAGCGGCGGCGATCAAGTACTGCGAATCACTGCGGGTCGAGCAGCGCGGCAGCGGCGTGTCGGTCGTCACCATCTGTCCGGGATACATCCGCACGCCGATGACGGCGGTCAACCGCTTCAAGATGCCGTTCCTGATAGATGTCGATGAAGCGGTGGTGCGATTTGCCCGCGCCATCGATGCCCGAACCAGCTTCACCGTGATTCCCTGGACCATGGGCATCGCCGGACGAATCTTGCGCATGGTGCCGAACTGGCTCTACGACCGCATTTTCTCCCGCATGCCGAGAAAACCAAGATGAAATTTGCGCAAGCAAATTTCATCGCAGTTCCCGCGAAGGCGGGAACCCAAGTTCCGTATTGTGCGCAAGCAAATTTCATCACCGCTGCCGCAAAAACAGAGCCCCTTTTTTCGTAACAGGACGCCAATTCCAACATGACCGCCCACTACCAATCCCGCGACGCCGTTGCCGTCATCACCCTCGACAACCCGCCGATCAACAGCCTCGGGCTTGCCACCCGGCAAGGCCTGCAGGCGGGCCTGCAAACAGCGCTCGGCGATGCCGGCGTCAAGGCGATCCTCATTACCGGCGCCGGCGGCGTCTTTACCGGTGGTGCTGACATCAAGGAGTTCGGCACGCCTGAGGCGATGCAATCGCCGAACCTGCACGAACTCATCGCGCAGTTCGAGGCCAGTCCGAAGCCGGTGATTGCCGCCATCAATGGCGTCTGCATGGGCGGCGGCACCGAGATCTCGCTGGGCTGTCACTACCGCATCGCCGCGCCAGGCGTCCTGATCGGCCTGCCAGAAGTGAAGATCGGCCTCCTGCCCGGCGCCGGCGGCACGCAACGCCTGCCTCGTCTCTTGCAGGGTCCGGCAGGGGTGGAGCTGGCATTGAACATGATCGTCAGTGGTGAGCCGGTCAAGGCCGAACTGCTTGCCCAACACAACGCGTTGGACAAACTGATCGAGGGCGATTTTGCCGAAGGCGCGCGCGCCTTTGCCCGAGGCGTGATCGACGCCGGCAGCAGGCTGCCCCGGGTGCGCGACATGAATGCGGACCTGCCCAATGCCGCGCAGTTTTTCGCGGCCGCGCGCACGCGGGTCGCGGCCGCGAGCAAACATTTTCCTGCGCCGCTCAAGTGTGTTGACGCCGTCGAGGCCGCGATCACCACCCGAATCGACGCTGGCCTCGCGCGCGAATTCGAGCTGTTCCTCGAGCTCATGGCCACGCCCGAGTCGGCGGCGCTACGGCATGCGTTCTTTGCCGAGCGCACTGCATCGAGGATCCCGGACGTGCCGGAGTCCACGCCGGCACGGCCGGTGAAGAGCGTCGCCATCATCGGCGCTGGCACCATGGGCGG
>JBDTSU010000273.1:0-4964 GCA_039930965.1 Betaproteobacteria bacterium | reverse complement strand
AACTAGGTCCATCAGGGTGTCGTCGAAGTAGTTTTTCTCGCCGGCGAACAGCGTCAGGGCGCCGACGATATGCCCGCCACTCCGCAACGGGCAGGACGCCGCCGCGTTCAGACCCGCCTCCCGCAGGTGCGCGCGGATCGGCGCGAGCGCCGCATCGGCGTCCAGGTCGTTGCACACGTACACGCGCTCCTCACCCAGCGCAATCTCGACCGGCGTGTGCCGTGTCCCGCGCACGTCGAAGCGGCGCACGCGGGCAAACCATTCGCGGTCGACGCCGTTCCACGCCACCGGCACCACTTCCCCGCTGACGTCATCGAGCATGCCGATCCACGCCAGCGCGAGACCGCCACGTTCGACCGCGATGCGGCATACCGTTTCCAGTAGCGTGTCGCGCTCCTGACCACGGGCGATGGCGTGGTTGGTTTCGCCTAGCGCGGAAAAGAACCGGTTGAGCCGTTTGATACGCTCTTCCGATTTCGTCAGCTCGGCGATGCGCCGTTCCAGCTGCACGCATTTCTGTTCCAGCTTCCCGACCAGCACTTCGCTGTAGAGTCGGAGCACCGCCTCCTCGTCTATCTTCTGGGTGTGCGGCGGCGGCTCGGCGTGGCTGACCTTCTTGAGCGCATCATGGACACGCTGGAAGAACAGTTCGGGTTTGGCGGGTTTGACGATGAACGCATCGGCACCCAGCGTGATCGCCAGTTTTTCATCCTTCGGCCCAGTGTAGCTCGCGGTGTAGACAATGAAAGGAATGGCGCGCAGCGTCTCGTCTGCTTTCCATTCGCGCAGCAGCGTGTAGCCGTCCATGCCCGGCATCAGCAGATCACTGATGACCAGATCAGGCGCGGCCTGCCGCGCGAGCGCCAGGGCCTCGCGCCCGTTGCTTGCCTCCTCGACCGCGAAACCATCGCCCTGCAATTGCATGCGCAGCACAAAGCGGTTGTCGGTCAGGTCATCAACAATCAGTACGCGTGCCACGGCATGAACTCCGTAAAAAGATCGATATCGACCGCGCAATCATCCTGTCCCGCCGGTGGCATATCGAATCGGCGCCGGATCGAAGACGCCGGCAGGCGCGGCCGCGGGCGAACCGACCCGGGCATGCACAAGCGCCTGGCGGCGCGTCTTCTGCCGGCGTGTTCCAAAACGATGGTTTGGAGCGTTGCAGAAGAATTGCGATGAATAGTATGCACCCGTTAACTGCTCCCTGACTGCTACCCCGAAATTTGACGCGACAAGACGTTGAGTGGGCGGCACAGGTATTGCCACTGGCTGTGACCGCCGGGTGTGGCGAATTGGGAGCCGCGCACCTTTATCGGGTGGCCTGCCGTGCGCGTCTTGCCGGATAAATCAGGGTAGTTCATCTCATGAAGGCCCCGGCGACTCATTCCCGCCGCAACGAAAAACTGATGGTGGCGCCCTCGTCCACGGCGCCTTCGGCGCGGACGTCTCCACCATGCCGGTGAATGATGCGTCGCACCGTCGCCAGGCCGATGCCGGTGCCGGGAAATTCCTTTGTGCTGTGCATCCGCTGGAACACGCCGAACATCTTGGCGGCATAGGCGGGATCGAATCCCGCGCCGTTATCGCGCACGAAAAACACCGACATTTCGCCGGGCCGCACCTGCTCGCCGATTTCAATCCTGCTGACCGGCCGTTTCCCGGAAAATTTGAGCGCATTGCCGATCAGGTTGACCAGCACCACGCGCAGCAATCCGGCGTCGCCGCGGGCGGTCATATGCTCCTGGATGATGATTTCCGCGGGATGCTCCGGCTGCTGATGATGCAACTCGTCGAAGACCTGGCGCGCCAGCTCGCTGAGATTGACCTTTCCCATCGCCATGTCGGTGCGCGTGACCCGGGACAGGCTCAGCAGATCGTCGATAAGTTCGCTCATGCTTGCCGCGCCGGCGCGGATGCGTTCAAGATAGTGACGGCCCTGTTCGTCCAGCCGGTCGGCGGATTCGGCTTGCAGGCGTTCACTGAAACCGGCGACGGTTCGCAGCGGCGCGCGCAGATCATGCGATACCGATGAGGAAAACGCTTCCAGTTCCTGGTTGGCGAATTGCAGCGCGTTTTCGCGTTGCCGGCTGTCGGTCACATCGGTGCAGAGTCCTACCCAGCATAGCGGTTCGCCGGACGGCGCGAATACCTTGCGTGCCAGCACCTGATAGTCCCGATACATGCCATCGCGATGCCGGAGTCGATAGTCGCATTCAAACTTGTCCTGTGCCGGCGCCGCTTTGCGCCACGCGGCGGTGATCCGCTCCACGTCCTCGGGGTGCAGCGCCCGGCTCCAGCGGTCGCCCTTCCAGCCTTCAGCATCGGTGCCGATCCGCTCGGACCAGGCACGATTGAAAAACGTCACCATGCCATTCAGGTCCGCCAGCCAGACAACCTGCGGCACGTTATCAAACAGGCTTTGCTGCAGAGCCAGCGAACGCGCCAATTCTTCGGTGCGCATGTCGACCTTGCGCTCGAGCAGCAGGTTCATGCGGCGGATTTCTTCCTGCGCATAGACCTGCGCGGTCACATCGATCGGGCAGACGAAGCGTGCGCGGCGACCATTGAGCATGACGTCGTGACTGTTTATCTCCACCTGGATCAGCGTGCCATCCTTGCGCCGATGACGCCACTGCCCGGCGCCCATTTGCGTGACACCTTCCGCGGGGATAGATTCCTCGAGGCGTGCAACATCCTCGGGCGGGCGAATATCGCGGATGGTCATCGCCAGGAATTCCTGCCGGGAATACCCATAGCGCGCGCAGGCGACCTCATTGACATCGAGGAAACGCAGCGTCTCGGGATCGTATACCCATAGCGGCAACGGATTGCTTTCGAACAGCAGCCGATAGCGTTCCTCACTGGCCGTGAGTTCGCGCTCCGCACGCAGCCGGTCGGTCACATCGACCGGCGACGAAATCACCACCGGCTTGCCATCAACGATGGTGCGGATCCGGGTGACCTCGACATCGATCACCGTTCCATCCTTCTTGATATTGCGGATACCCTTGCTGGTCGAAATTCCTAGCCGCAACGCCTGAATCTGGGCCCGCAGCCGGTCATGTGTTTCCGGGGCGTTCAGGTCGGTGACACGTAATTCCTTCAGTTCCGCCTCGCTGTAACCATATTGCCGGCTAAATGCCGCATTGGCGGCCGTGAATTGAAGCGTGGCGGGATCGTACATTACGATCGGCACCGGATTCGCATCGAACAACTGCTGGTAACGTAGCGCGCTGGCGGCTTGTTCCTCCGCCGCCCGCTTGCGCGGCGTAATGTCCTGGATAGTGCCGGCCACCTGGAGCGGACGCCCCTCGCCATCGCGAATACACTCACCCACCGAATGTACCCAGCGGACATTGCCGTCGACACCGGCGATGCGGAATTCAATGTCGAGGGTCGCACCCTCCTCCTGCAGGCGCCGATAGGCGGCCGCCACCCGTTCCCGATCGTCTCCTTGCACCCATTCCAGGAAGGCATCGACTGATCCATCGGTAGCCTTGATGAAGAACATCTGCGGCGTCTCGGGCGACCACCATCCACGCCCGGAGGTCACATCGAACTCCCAATGACCAAGCCGTGCAATGCGGGTTGCATCGCGCAACCGCCGGTTATTCACGCGCAACGCCGCTTCCCGGCTCTGCAGCGCATCGGCCATCCGGTCGATCGCAAAACCGATCTGGTCGATTTCATCGGGGCTGGTCCGGAAACCGGTGCGTGCCTCGAGACTGCCGCCGCCGATCCGTTGCGCCACGGCGGAAACAGCGGCCGCGCGCCGGGAAATCCAGCGCCCACCCAGGCGCCACGCAGCCGTCATCACCAGCGCCAATACCCCCAGCAAGGCGATGAGGTTTCGGTAGAACTGAACATTGATGCGCGAGACAATGGCATTCCGGTCGGTACTGACCACTGCGTACATGACGACCGTGTCGCCGACTTTCACCACGTCGACTTGGCTCAGCACCGGCGTTGAACCCGGGTCGCTCGCGTCCGGGACGCCAATGTTTCCGGCGCGGATGGCGTCGAGGACGCGCTTGTCCGGCAGCATCTGGCCGATCAAATCGGGATTGGCCGGCGAGCTGCCCAGCACCACGCCGCTTCGGTCCGCCAGGATCAACCGGATGCCCGGATCGAGCTGCAGGTCCGAAAGCGATTTTTCACGCGACGTTAATTCCCAGGTCGCGAAGACGACGCCGCTGACTTCATCCGACATATCGTAGAGCGGAACCGCGAACAGCTGGATCTGTTGCCCCGACAGGCGACTCGACAGATAACCGCTGACGGTGAACTGCTGGGTGTCGATGGCGCGCCGGAACCATGGGCGGTCGGCCACGTTGCCGGTGGCCGCCACCGGCAATGCGCTGCAACGCAGGTTGCCGTCGATATTGATGACACCTTGATTGAAGAGGGTTGACTGCCGGTATTGCAGGTCCGCCAGCAGTTCAGCGCATGCCTTCGCACTGCCGCCGCGCAAGGTGGGCACGCGCGAAAGCAGGTTGACGGTATGGCGCGCGCCTTCCAGGCGTTTTTCCTGGTCCAGGCTGGCGAGGCGGGCGACGCGGGCGATGCCGTCGCTGGCGCCTTCGATGGCGCGCTCGCGATCACTGATACCGTCCCAGAAAAGCAGGCCGAACGCCGGCAGGCTGGCGACAAATGCCAGCAGCAGCAACTTGACCTGAAGGCGGGCGGGACGCAGCCGGTCCATCATGTTCCGCGAAAACCGGCCCGGTCCCGCCTTGCAGACAGCGCCTGCCCGGGAGATGTCGCGGTAATCGGCTGCCAACTCATGTCCAAGGGTCTCTCCCGCGCAACGGGAAGCGTGATAGTCGGGTTAATCGCAGCACCGTCTCAGGATGATCCTGTAAGTCTTCACAGCCACCCTCATGCATAATCGCCCTTGTGTGCAGACAGTTGTTGATGTAACGCAACGTGGTGCGCGGGTGGGTCGGTCGTTACCGATTGCC
>JBDTSU010000272.1:0-4975 GCA_039930965.1 Betaproteobacteria bacterium | reverse complement strand
CTGGGCGACCAGTCTTCCTCGGTTCGCGTCAAGGCGCGCGGCGATCAGATCGAGCCGGTGGTCAGCGCGCTGGACCAGGCATTCCTCGAGGCGCGCCTGCCGCCGGGACAGATCATTTCCCGCGCCATGATTCGCGATTCGCTCGACGAACATTTCAAGGTGGTTGGCGACGTGATCCGCATGGTGGCGCTCGCCGCCGCGCTGATGGGCACGATCATCCTGGCCGCGACGACGATGCTCAACGTGCTGGAACGCAGCCGCGAAATCGGCATCTTGCGCACGCTCGGCGCCACGCCGCGAGGCATTGCCGCGCTATTCCTGGCGGAGGGCGCCGCGGTGACGGCGGCAAGCATCATCCTCGCCATCGCCCTGGCCATTCCGCTGACGCTGGCCATGCTCAGCGCCGCGGAAAACCGCTTGCTGCATGTCGCCGTGCCGATGCAGTTCTCATGGCTCGGCCTGTCGATACTGTGCGGCGGGGCGCTGGTGGTCTTGCTGACGGTGCTGCTCGCCGTCAAGTGGTCATTGCGCAAGTCGGTGCGCGACGCGCTGGTTTACGAATAGACGTTGGCGCACACCGATAAGCCGGACACCTCGACGGCGCTTGCACGTCAAGACGGCCATTGCCCTCTGCCGCGCCGCGCTATACTTTCCCCCTCACACACTGTGGAGGAAGCCCATGAAAACATCGTTCAGTTTGCTGGCCATCCTGGCACTGGCCCCCTTCGCGCAAGCCGCCGACATCAATGCCGGCAGGGCCAAAGTGGAGATGGTTTGCGCCGCGTGCCACGGTGCGACGGGTGTGAGCGTCAGCGACGCGATCCCCAACCTCGCCGGCCAGAAAGGTGCCTACCTCGAAACGCAGCTCAAGGCGCTGAAGGAAGGCACCCGCAAGAACCCGATCATGAATGCCATGGCCGGCCAACTGGGCGCCGAGGACATTGCCAACGTCGCGGCTTACTTTTCCAGCCTGCCAGGTGGCGCGCCGGCGGCCAAATCCGCCTTCCTGCCCAACCTCGCGAAGACCGGCGTGACCTTCCCGGAAAACTACAAGGCCACCTTCACCCATTACCACACCATCAATTTCCCGGCGACCAAGCAGGTGCGCTATTACTACGCCAACAGCGCCGCGCTGCAGGCCGCCAAGGACGGCAAGCCGTTGCCCAACGGCGCGGTATTGTTCGCCGAAGTGCACTCCGTCAAGCTCGACGCCGACAAGAAACCGGTCACCGGCAGCGACGGCTTTTTCGTCGCCGACCAGTTGCTGTTCTACACCGCGATGGCGCGCGATGCCGGCTGGGGCAAGGACATCCCTGACATGCTGCGCAATGAAGACTGGAATTACGCCGTGTTCACCCCCGCCAAGCAGCACCGCCCCGGCGTGAACCAGGCCGAATGCCTGGCCTGCCACAAGCCGCTGGACAAGGTGAGCTATACCTTTACGCTGGACCAGATTGCGGCGGCGGCGAAGAAGAAATAGTTCTCTGCTGAAGTGAAGACTCTGGCACTGGGCCGGCTCGTGGCGCGACAATGCCCGGAACGCCGCGCCTGGCGCGGAGTTTGTGAGGTCCACGGTGATTTGTTGTCCTCGTCTTCCCGCCGCAGAGACCCGATAACCGCACGCGTCAAATATCCATTTGGCGCCGACCCTCGGCGCGCTTGATTGATAGACACGTTTGCGTTTGCCTGCTTTCGACTGCGGATTCAGCGGGCGGATGCGCAGCGGCAAGCGGACGTTGTCCGTTTCGATGCAAGCATCAGATTTCGTCGGCTGAAAAGTGGAAGCGCACCGATAAGCCGGATTCTGTTACGGCGCTTGCGCGCTATGACGGTCATTCCTCTGGGATGCACGTTACCGTGCGCCTCAAGCTACCTACCCGCAGGCTCCGCGGGACCACGTCAACGCCTGCCTATTTGGTATTGCTCCAGGTAGAGATTGCCCGTTTCACCCACGCCCCCCTTGCGGGAAACGTGACTCGTCTCTGTTGCTCTGATCCTCACCTCACGGTGGATGGGTGTTACCCACTACCCTGCCCTGTGGAGTCCGGACTTTCCTCTGCATGCAAGCATGCAGCGACCGTCTGGCGCGCTTCCATCGGCATTATCGCATGCGGGCATCGACCCCATTCCAGCCTACCCTGTCGCAGGGGGAGGAGTGCGTTGCGCAGGAACCGCGCCGGCAATACGTACCATTACGTGCGGCGGCGGCGACCGGTGCGGAAGTAGGTTGTGTTGTCGTAAAACGCGGCCGACACGTTACGCGCGTCCCAGCCGGGTATCCCCAGCAGCGGCAGCGGCGCCAGTTGCCGCGAATCGGCGAGATGGCCTTCGTTCATCAGCCAATCCGCTGCCGCGCGATCAAGCGCCGGCAACTCGCCATCGACATTCAGCAGCATCGCTTTGGCCGTCATGCCGACAAATGGCGCAAGCGATTTTTCCATCAGCCCGTGGCCGACCAGCACAAACCGCATGTTGGCAATGACTTCATGGCGACGGATGACGAACAGTTCCCGCCAGCGAAACGCCCGGATCAACTCGAGCAGCGACGCATCCGCGCTGGCGACGATGACACCGCTTTCATCGACCATGGTCAGCACGTCGCGCGGCACCGACCGCGCCACCGCCTCCGCCGTGCCGCCCGCCGCCAGCAGGCGTGCGTGCTGCGTGTTGATGGCGGCCTTGAGGTGCGGAAACGCGATCCATTGCAGCGCATTGAAGAGGTCGTGCCAGTTGTCGCGCGTCGGCACCTCGCCGGATTCGGCAATATTCGTCTCATAGCGCATCGCCGATGTGGCCTCGCTGGACGGCGGCACAAACCGGATCGGCAGACTGCGCGCATTGACGACCTGGCGTGTTGCGGCCAGCGCATTGAGCTGCACCAATGTCGGCCAGGCTTCGCCCCGCAATGCCTCCAGCATCGGCCGCACGCCTTCGAAATACGGCGTGGCCAATGCCGGCGCGGCGTCGTGCCACGCCTGTGACGCCACGATCACCGATCAGGCCATGCGCCAGGCAAGCGGCTCGCCGGCCCGCAGCGGCACCAGCCCCGATTCGGTGAACGGCACTTCATCCGGCACGGTCCAGGATTCTTTTCGCAAGGTAATGCTGCCGCTATTGCGCGGCAGTCGATAGAAATCCGCACCGTGAAAACTGGCGAAGGCCTCGAGCCGTTGCAGTGCATCGACACTCGCAAACGCTTCCGCATACAACTCGATCGCATGCAGGGCGGAGTAGCAGCCGGCGGCGCCGCAGCAAGCCTCCTTGCTGTTGCGGGTATGCGGCGCGCTGTCGGTGCCGAGGAAGAATTTCGGATTGCCGCCAGTGGCGGCTTTCAGCAATGCCAGGCGATGTTCTTCGCGTTTCAGGATCGGCAGGCAATAGAAATGCGGACGGATGCCGCCCTTGAAAATCGCGTTGCGGCTGTACAGGAGATGCTGCGGGGTGATGGTCGCCGCCACGTTGTCGCCAGCCGCGAGGATGAACTTGACGGCGTTCGCGGTGGTGATGTGTTCCAGCACGATGCGTAGTGCCGGAAAGCGCAGCGTCAGCGGAATCAGGTGCCGTTCCAGAAAGACTTTTTCGCGGTCGAATACGTCGATGTCTTCGCCGGTGACCTCGCCATGCAGCAGCAGCGGCAATCCGGCTTCCTGCATCGCGGCGAACACGCCATCGCACCGGCGAATATCGGTGACGCCGGAATCGGCATTGGTCGTCGCGCCGGCCGGGTAGTATTTGACCGCTTTCACGAAGCTGCTCCGGGCAGCGCGTAACACCTCGTCCGGCGAGGTGTTGTCGGTGAGGTAGAGCGTCATCAGCGGTTCGAATTGGGTCCCGGGCGACAACGCGTCAAGGATGCGGCCCCGATACGCGAGCGCCTCGTCCACGGTGCGCACCGGCGGTTTCAGGTTCGGCATGATGATGGCGCGCGCAAACTGGCGCGCCGTGTGCGGCAGGACCGCTTTCATCGCCTCGCCATCGCGTACATGCAAGTGCCAGTCGTCCGGCCGGGTGATCGTCAGCTCGCTCATGGGACGATTATATCTGCCAGGGTACCGAACCTCTGCGAATTCATCTCTCCGGGTCATGGCACTCGGTTAAGGATTCAGTCAACAAAATCAGGGGACTCAAAGACGCGGAATGACACCAAACTGCCGTCGTCCCAGCACAGGCTGGGAGGGGCTGGCCATATCGGGCCATCCAGTCCGTTGTTTGTCAGATAAACGAAGGACTGGGTCCGCTCCCACGGCAAGCTGTGCACAGCTTGCCGGTTCAGCGGGCGCGATGCATGCATCGCGAAACCCCCGCTTCACCCTGCGCTGGGACGACGGAACTTTTATCCTTAACCGAGTGACATGAATCTCTCCGGGGCAATGTGATGTTGTTTGACCCAAATCATGGGCGTATAGTTTTCCGACACAACCGGCGCAGCCGTAAACGTGACGATCCCATGAGGAGAAGCGATATGCAAAATTTCCGTTTTCTGAAATCGGCGGGCGTTGTATTCACTGGCCTGGTGTGTGCCGGCAGCATCTTTGCCTCGGAACTGCCGGCCGGCAAGGCGCCGGAAAAACTTGGTACCGTCCGCTTTGCGGTCTCCTGCAATGACGCCGCACAGCTCCATTTCAACCGTGCCGTGGCCCTGCTGCATTCTTTCTATTGGACGGAGAGCCGCAAGGCGCTGGCGGAGGCCGCGAAGGAAGATCCTGCCTGCGCCATGGTGCATTGGGCGTACGCCATGAACGCGATGGGCAATCCGTATACCTGGCCGCTCACCGGCAAAGCGTTGAAGGACGGCATGGCGTCATTGGAGACGGCCCGGCAGCTGTCGCCGCGGACGGAACGCGAGCGCGACTACATCGCCAGCGCCGAGTATTTTTTCCGGGACGCCGACAAGGTCCCCGCGCAGACGCGCCAGCTCGGCTACGAACTGGCCATGGCCAGGCTGGTGAATACGTATCCCGATGACATGGAAGCG
>JBDTSU010000271.1:0-4987 GCA_039930965.1 Betaproteobacteria bacterium | reverse complement strand
TGGCGTCGGTGAAAATGCCGATGACCTTGCCTTTGGGTGCCGGCTGGATCGGCCAGGCCCAGTCCACGTCGTCGCTGGCCGGCGCGGCCACTGCGCCGGTCGCGGGGCTAGCCGTCGCCGGCACAACGGGCGGCGTGGTCAAGACGGGAACGCCAGGCGTCAATCCGATGGGCACGCCGGCCGCCGCGTCGGCGGACAGCTTCGCATAAGCCGCGTCGCTGTACGGCAGCTTGGTCGCCTTGGGTTCGGTCTTGAACTTGTCGGTATTGGCCGCGGTGGACGCCGGTACCGGCATCGGCGTGATGATCAACGGCATCGCTACCGGCTCCCCCGGCTTCGGCTGCTGCGCCGCGGACCCGGCAACGATGACGGGCGCCCCGGGCGCCGTCAGGCGCAGCGTCTCGCCGAGCTTGATCACGTTGGGATTTTCGATGTTGTTCCAGGCGGCCAACTCGCGATAATCGAGTCCGTTCTGCAGCGCAATGCTGATCAGCGTTTCACCCTTCTGGATGACGTGAACCTTGTCGGGTTCGCCCGCCTTGGCGACGACAGGCGTCGCCGCCACCGGGCGCACGTCGACGGGAACCGCCGCTTTGGCATCCACCGGCGGACGCGCATCGCTTACCGGCGCCGGGCGCCGGGCCGCGCAGGCAACGAGGGTTGCCACCGCGCAAAGCACCGCGAGTTGACGGAAGAGTCTTGCAGAGACCATGGAAGCCTTTTTCATACGATGCCCGGCACCAGCGGAACGAACCTGACATCGTGCACAATTTTTTCAGTGAAGCCATCGGCCGTCCGGTCGATGACGTAAAGCTTCTGCAATTCGCCATCGCGACCCACCGGCAACACCATACGAGCCCCCACCGCCATTTGTTGCTTCAGCTCGTCGGGCACGTAGGTCGCGGCGGCGGTCATCAGAATGCCATCGTACGGTCCGGCGTCAGGGTAGCCGAAATGTCCATCGGCGTGCTTGAAAATGATGTTGAAATAGCGCAGGTCCCGCAACGTACGCCGCGCCTTGTCCATTAACGGTGCAATGCGCTCAACCGTGTACACCTCCTTCGCCAGCTTGCCGAGCACGGCGGTCTGGTAGCCGCATCCGGTGCCGATTTCCAGCACTTTCTTCGGGATGCCGTTCTCGCACAGCAGCTCGGTCATGATCGCGACGATTTCCGGCGTGGAAATGGTCTGTCCGTGGCCGATCGGCAAGGCCTTGTCGACTTCGTAGGCACGCTCCTGCAGCGCTTCCTCGATGAACACGTGGCGCGGCACTTCCGCCATCACATTCAGCACCCGCTCATTCCTGACGCCGCCTTTGCGCAGCGCCTCGATCATGCGGGCGCGGGTCCGGTCCGAGGTCATCCCGGAGCCCTGGAACCTGCCGGTGGTGCTCGACACCGGACCGCTCATGCGATGACCCACTCCGCGGCATAGGTCATCTGCTGGTAATTGGTCAGGTCCATCTGCAGCGGCGTCACCGACACACGCTTGTGTTCGGTCGCATGGAAATCCGTCCCCGGGCCGGCATCGGCGACGGCGCCGGCGGCGCCGATCCAGTAAACGACATCGCCACGCGGGTTAGTGGCCTTCACCACCGGCTCCGCTTTGTGGCGCTTGCCCAGGCGGGTAATTTCGTAACCGGCCAGTTGCTCATAAGGCACATCCGGCACATTGACGTTCAGCAACACCGGCGGCCTGAGCGCCACGCGGTTGTGGCGCTGAATCAATTCGGCGGCGATGCGCGCGGCCGTCTCGTAGTGCTTGGCTTCATGCCCGGCCAGCGAGATGGCGATCGACGGCACGCCCAGCAGGAAACCTTCGGTCGCGGCCGCCACGGTCCCGGAATAGATCGTGTCGTCGCCCATGTTTGAGCCTGAATTGATCCCCGATACCACCATGTCGGGCGTGAAATCGAGAATGCCGGTCACCGCCATGTGCACGCAATCGGTGGGGGTGCCGTTGATGAAGTAGAAGCCATTCGGCGCCCGCCGCACACTGAGCGGCCGGTCGAGTGTCAATGAATTGGATGCCCCGCTTTTGTCGCGTTCCGGGGCGACCACGGTAATGTCGGCAAACGGAGAGAGCGCCTGATGCAGCGCGGCCAGCCCGGGGGCAAAGTAGCCGTCGTCGTTCGAGAGGAGAATGCGCATGTTGTTTCTGGAATTTACAAGGTGAAATTATGCCACACGGGGTGGTGGCGCCCCCCGCCATTCGCCGGGTTTCGAGTCGTCGTATAATCATGGTGCACCGCAATAAACGCGGTTGAACCTTGGGATTCCACATGTCTTTTCTCGCCGACCGACTTGCCCGCGTCAAACCCTCCGCCACCATTGCCGTTTCCACCAGGGCCGCCGCGTTGAAAGCGCAAGGGCGCAGCGTTATCGCCCTCTCCTTTGGGGAACCGGATTTCGACACGCCCGACAATATCAAGGAAGCCGCCATCAAGGCGATCCGGTCCGGCGACACCAAGTACACCGCGGTGGATGGCACCCCCAAGCTCAAGGAAGCGATCGTCGCCAAATTCAAACGCGAGAATGGCCTGATCTATACCACTAGGCAAATCACGGTCGGCACCGGCGGCAAGCAGGTGTTGTACAACGCCTTCATGGCAACGCTGTCGCCGGGCGATGAAGTAATCATCCCGGCACCGTACTGGGTGTCTTACCCGGAAATGGTCCTGCTGGCTGAAGGCGAGCCGGTGATCGTGCCCTGCACGCAGGAAACCGGCTTCAAGCTGAAACCCGCCGACCTGGAAAAGGCGATCACGCCAAAGACCAAATGGCTACTGTTGAACTCGCCGTCGAATCCTTCCGGCGCGGCCTATACCCATGCCGAATTGAAAGCCATCACCGATGTTCTCGTGCGACACCCGCATGTCTGGCTGCTGACGGACGACATGTATGAGCACCTGGTCTACGACGGCTTCAAATTCTTCACGCCGCTGCAGGTCGAGCCTTCGCTTTACGACCGCACGCTGACGATGAATGGCGTGTCCAAGGCCTATTCCATGACCGGCTGGCGCATCGGTTATGCCGGCGGCCCGGAGTTTCTCATCAAGGCGATGGGCGATGTCCAGTCACAATCGACTTCCAATCCCTCATCGATCAGCCAGGCGGCTGCGGTAGAGGCGCTGAATGGAACCCAGGATTTCATCCCGAAGAACAACGCCGTGTTCAAGCAACGCCGCGATCTGGTGGTGAAGATGCTCAACCAGGCGCAGGGCCTGGACTGCCACACTCCTGAAGGTGCGTTTTATGTATATCCGCGGTGCGCCGCGCTGATTGGCGCAACCACGCCTTCGGGAACGGTGATCAAGAACGATGAAGACGTAATCAGCTATCTGCTGGACTCGCAGGGCATTGCCGTGGTCCAAGGCGCGGCATTCGGCCTGTCCCCGCATTTTCGTGTTTCCTATGCGGCGTCAACCGAGTTGCTGGAAGAAGCCTGCCGGCGAATCCAGAAAGCCTGCTCGGAACTCAAACTGAAACAGGCCATTGCCGCCTAGTTTTCTGCCGGCAAATTCCGGGAACAAGGCCCGCGTCATGCGGGCCTTTTCTTGGTGGATGGTCACACCGCAATCAGCCTGCTGAACAGCAAACTCCGCGTCCCGCCTGGCTGCTGGCGCGAAAATGGCTGAAACACCGCGTCAATGCTGGCGTTTCAAGTTTTACGCTGAAATTTTATGGTCCGCCAGCCGCGCGTTCTAGCCTCTTCGGCGAGCGTCAGGTCGGGATCGACGGCGACCGGATTTGCCACCGCCGACAACAGCGGTAAATCGTTGATCGAATCGCTGTAAAAGGTCGCCTCGCCGATCATGGCCTGCGGCCAGCCCTGCACATCAAGCCACTGCGCCAGCCGGGTCACCTTGCCCTCGCGCATGTTGAGCACGCCCACACTACTGCCCGTAAAGGTGTCCTCGACGATCTCGACGTCGATCGCGATCAGGTGCGCGATGCCAAGATCCCTTGCCGTCAGTTCGGTGATGAAGCGGTTGGTGGCGGTGGTGAGAATGAGCACGTCATCCTCCGACCGGTGCTGCGCAACCAGTTCGCGCGCATCCCCGCCGATGCGCGGCCGAATCCACTCCGCAAGGAACTGTTGACGCAGGCTTTCGCCGTCGCGACACGAAATCCCCGCCAACAGCGAGACATAGAATGAGCAGAATTCCTCGGCAGTCGCCCGGCCGGCCCGATAGCGGTGCTCCATATCCGCATTGGCGGCCGCGAACGTTGCTTTGTCGAGTCGGCCTTGCTCAATCAGAAAATCGCACCAAAGGGCGTCGCTATCGCCGGTCAGCAGTGTGTTGTCCAGGTCGAATAGCGCCAGCCGCCGCCCGCCGACCGCCGTCATGGCTTGCGCAAATGCCAGGCCTTGGTCCGCGTAAATGCCTGGATGCCATAGGTGGACAATGTGAGCCCCATACCGGAATCGCCGCGTCCGGACCACGGCAGGCGCGGGCTGACACGGTCACAGCAATTCCAGTACACCGAACCCGCGTTGACCCGCGCCAGCAAGGCCGCGGCAGTGGCCTCATCGCGGGTGTACACGCCGGCGGTGAGCCCGTAGCGGGAATCGTTCATCAGCTCCACCGCTTCGTCGTCACTGCTGACGCGCTGGATGCCGATGACGGGGCCGAAACTCTCTTCGCGCATCAGTTCCATCCCGTGATGGGCATCCGCCACGACCGTTGGCTCGAACCAGTTGCCCGGTTGTTGAATACGCTTGCCGCCGGTAAGCAGCCGCGCGCCCTTCACGACCGCGTCCGCCACCTGCCGTTCCAGCACCGCAAGTTGTGGAACCCGCGTGATGGCGCCGATGTAAGTCGTCTCGTCCATGGGATCGCCGACCTTGAGCCCACGTACCGTTTCCACGAACGACTCGATAAACGCGGAATAAATGTCTTGATGAACGTAAATGCGTTCGACCGAACAGCAGCTCTGGCCGGTGTTGTACATGGCGCCGTCGGCGAGCGATTCGGCCGCCGCTT
>JBDTSU010000270.1:0-5051 GCA_039930965.1 Betaproteobacteria bacterium | reverse complement strand
CGCCAGCCCAAATGGGCCGACAAGCTCGCATCCCACTGGAGCATCGGCGAACGTGCCGCCCAAGACGCCCTGACCCGCTTCCTCGATGACCGCGTGGACGACTACCCGGCCGGCCGCGATATTCCCGCCCGCGACGCCACCCGTATCCTCGATGCGGTCAGCGTGTTGCGCGGCATGGAAACCGGCGACGCACCCAAGCTCGGCCGGCGCGTGATCATCTACGGCGGCGGCAACACCGCACTCGATGTCGCGCGCACTGCCAAGCGCCTCGGCGCCTCCGAAGCGCTAATCGTCTACCGCCGCACTCGTGAACAAATGCCCGCGCACGATTTCGAACTGCAGGAGGCGCTCGAGGAAGGCATCATGGTGAAGTGGCTGAACACCATCAAGCGCGTCGAGGACACCACCTTCACCGTCGAGAAAATGGCGCTGGACGAAACCGGCTATCCACAGCCGACCGGCGAATTCGAGACCATCGAGGCCGATACCCTGATCCTGGCGCTCGGCCAGGATGTGGATCTGTCGCTGCTTGAGAAAGTGCCCGGGCTCAGCTTCGACAAAGGCGTGGTCAAAGTCGATGCCAACATGATGACCGGCTTCCCGGGAATTTTTGCCGGCGGCGACATGGTGCCGTCGGAGCGCACCGTCACCGTCGCCATCGGCCACGGCAAGAAAGCCGCGCGCAATATCGATACCTGGCTGCGCGGCGAGGTCTACCGTCCCGCGGAAAAACATGAGTTGGCCAGCGTCGACAAACTGAACACCTGGTACTACACCGACGCGCCGAAGTCGGTGCAGCCGATACTCGACATGGCGCGACGCCGGGAAAGCTTCGATGAGGTGCTGGGCGGACTCGATGCCACCACCGCGCTGTTCGAAGCGCGCCGCTGCCTGTCGTGCGGCAATTGCTTCGAATGCGACAACTGCTACGGCGTCTGCCCCGACAACGCCGTCATCAAGCTCGGCCCGGGCAAGCGATTCGAATTCAACTACGACTACTGCAAGGGCTGCGGGATGTGCGAGTCGGAGTGCCCGTGCGGGGCGATCACCATGGTGGCGGAAACCATTTGAGGCACGGCGTTTCAGGCGGCGGGCAAGGGCCTCATCCGCAAATGGTCTTCCAATATTGCATGGCGCGATCAATAATGGTTTGATCAAGGCAAAACACAAGCACTGGCGCGCCTCTTCGGGCGAAATGCCGCCAGAAGCCGCGCCAGTGCTGGAGTTTACCTGCTCAATCAGCGCTCGCGGGCAGTCGCATGATCTCCTGACAACAGGGCGCCAATGAACAACAAAAGTTCAATTCACGCCGCGAGTCTGATCGGCGGTGTTGCCTCGACAGGATTTTCCATTGGCTTGCTCGCCGCGCCCCCGCTGACCAGCGATGACGCCCGCACCCTCGATCCCGGCGGTTGCCAGTTCGAGGTCGAACAACGACGATTCAAGCGCCAGACCGAGCTGGACATTGTGCCGGTCTGCAATCTCTTCGGCGATACGGAGCTTGCCGTCGGCAAGCTGCGGGTGGCCGCCGGCGCGGCATCGCGTATCGACAGCGTCATGGTGTCGATCAAGAAGGTCCTGATGCCGGGTGGGATTGCCGACTGGGGTGTCGCGTTCAATGCCGCGACCGTACGCACGACGGGAAACGCATCTGCGATCCGGCAAAACCTCGTCACTGCGATCTTCTCGCGACCGATCACCGCGAACGGCGACACGCTGCTGCACCTGAATGCCGGTTGGATCAATGATCGCGCGGCAGCTATTGGCGTGCGACGCAACCGTCGCACCTGGGCGGCGGCCGTCGAGCGCGATGTCTCGGCGCGCTGGACGCTGGTGGCCGAGGCCTATGGACAGCAATCGCAACCGGACACCGCGCAACTGGGCCTTCGCTGGTGGGCGGTGCCAGGCTACATGCAATTTACGTCGTCGCTCGGAACCCAGCGTGGACTGGGCCGCGAGGGAAGATGGCTAAGCATTGGCGTGCGTTTTGAAACGGCTGGCGCGCCGCAGTAGTGGTTGGTTAAAGTTTTCAGATTCTTTCGTTGCGGGCATCTCCGTAATGCCAACACCCGGAACCCCCCTCAGTCCCTGTTTGCAAAGGGGGGAGAACAACGCGCGGGGGCATTGCATGCGAAAACACGTTTCAGAAAATCAATGTTGAGAATTTCAACAAACCCCATGTCTTGGACAACTTTCGCCGGTCCGGGACTACTTCAACAACCCGGTCTTGTCACAACGCAACTTGGAGCCGGTCAGAATGCAGGTCACCTTCTTTACGCCATGGTGATCATGGGCGCTGATCTGCCAGCCGCCGTCCCGTTTGTCCATCATCACAAAGCCGAACTGGTTGCTGTGGGTGATGCTCTCGAGCGTGACGCCTTCTGCCGGGCCAATGTTGAGGGGAAACGGATCGGGCAGATTGGCATCGGCATTGGTGCCGCCCATGCCCGCCACAATCGCGGCGGGATGGTTGGACGCGAAATTTATCGCTTCGAACAGGTGCACATGCCCATGCAGCGCCAGTTGCACGGACGCTGGATAGTAGGCCTCCGCATGCAGCGATTTCATGGCCGCCAGTTGCGGAGGGCTGCCGCCGACGATGCCGATTTTTTCCTCCTGCGCATAGGCAAGGATAAGGTGGTGGTTGATGAACAGGGTGTTGACGCCGGCCTTGCTTGCCAGTTGGTCGACCTGGGCAAACTGCCGGCGATATTGTGAAAATGCGTGCGCATCGCGGGGATTTGCCATATCCAGCGGCGCGTGGCCGGCGATGGCGGAATCAAACACGATGAACTGCAGGTCGCGTGCAATCGGCACGGCATAAGGGGGCGAAAAATTGGCGAGCGGGTCATTCTTCGCGTCGTTGCAACTGCGGGCTTCTTCAAACGGCCGCGTATCCAGGAAGCGGAACCAGCCCTGTCCGGCACGCCGGCATTCTTCGTGATTGCCGCGCGCCACCACCCACGGCGCGGCCGCCAGGAGTTTCGCGGCGGGATCAAACAGGTCCGCCTGCCAGGTGTCCCAGCCATATCCCCAGGGGCTTCCGTGGCAGCCGGCGATGTCCGGCGGGCATTGGCTCTCGCGGTAATGAAAATCACCAACGTGAATGACCAGGTCGGGCGACATCGCGGCGGCCGCGTCCGCCACTTTGCGGAACGGCCACGCTTCTTCGTCACCACAGGCCTGCCACTCCTTGTCGGACTTCTTCATGCGGCAGCCGGTATCGCCGATCAACACGATGCGTAGCACTTCCGCCTTGGGCAGGCGCAATTCAAGATCACCGATGGTGGCGCGCCGCGTGCCTCGCGGCAGCGCCAGCTCACAGGTCTGCACGGGAAACGCCGCCGGCTTGGATTGGGCCCCGTCCCGGGCGGTCGGCCGCCGAGCAGGTGTTGCCGCCGCGGCGCGCACCCGCATTGTCAGCATCGCGCCATCCGCTGTGATGACCGGACAGACGGCGCTGGATGGTGGCGCGGGCGATGCGGGCTGTATGGTGCGCGCCCATGCCGTGCCGTTTTCGCCGAGCACGACAAAAGCGGCGAGCAATCCGGCTTCCGGCGCCGTGGCGGACTTCGGCGGTATCAGGGCGCAACCGGCGAGCAGCGGCACCACGCACAACAGGAAACGGAATGCATAACAGAATCGGCGATTCGCGCGGGGGGTACGCATGACAACTTTTTCGGGAAACCTCAATAGTACCGAAAAACGGTGGCCATCTGAATGCGCCGTGCGCGATCGCAGCAACTTGCCCGGTGATTGCCCGCGCGGGAGACAACGGACAAATCGGTCCATCCGGGCAATAGCTTGCCAGCAGTTTGTTGAAATTCTCGGTATCCACAGTTTTCGTGGCCTTGACCGGGCACTTCTCCCTTTGAAAAAGGGGAGAGCGCAGCGAGGGGGAGAGGGAGAGCGAAGCGAGGGAGCAGTGCAGCGGTTGTGACAAGGAAACGACCGAACTGCCCCCTCGCTTCGCTCTCCCCTCAATCCTTCTTTGGAAAAGAGGGAAGTAGTTTGTATCGACCACGATTTGCCGTGACATTTCTAAATTCAACTAACTGCTAAAGTGTGTCATGACTGATTTCTCGCGGAGACCATAATGAGCGCCATGCCCATTGCCGTGGTGACCGGTGCCGGAAGCGGGATTGGCAAGGCCACCTCGCTCACGCTGTTGAAGGCCGGCTATGCGGTGGTGCTCGCGGGGCGCCGCGCGGACCGGCTTCAGCAGGTGATGGAAATATCGGGCGCGGGAGAGCGGGCATTGGCGGTCGAGACCGATGTCGCGAATCCGCAGGCGGTGCAGCATCTGTTTGCCCGCGCGCTGTCGGCGTTCGGCCGGCTCGACCTGCTTTTCAATAACGCCGGCACCGGCGCGCCGGCAATTGCGCTCGAGGAACTCGACATTGACAAGCTGAAAGCGGTGATCGATACCAATCTGCTGGGCCCCTTCCTCTGCACGCGGGAAGCGGTGCGGATCATGAAAGCGCAGGACCCGCAAGGCGGCCGCATCATCAACAATGGCTCCATCTCGGCGCATGCGCCGCGGCCCAATTCGGCGCCATACACGGCCACCAAGCACGCCATCACCGGCCTCACCAAATCGACTTCGCTCGATGGCCGCCGCTACAACATTGCCTGCGGGCAGATCGATATCGGCAACGCCTTGACTGACCTGGCCGCGCGCATGGCCAAGGGCGTGCCGCAGGCCAATGGCGAAATCGCCGTCGAGCCGTTGATGGATGTGCAGATCGTCGCCGACGCGGTGTTGCATATGGCCAGCCTGCCGCTCACCGCCAATGTGCAGTTCATGACCGTCATGGCCACAAAAATGCCATTTGTGGGCCGGGGTTGACGAAGGGGCTTGGGCAGTCGCCTGATTGAGGCGCAATATGTATTTTCACGGACGTCTTGCGCGACGCCCGGCGGATTTTCACCACGGAGGATTCAATGAAAGATGGTTCTTTTTGCGTCGTCTTCAGCTCGAAAATGGACGATGCCTATCACCAGTTGCTGGAAGGCTATCTGCAGGCTATTCCATCGGAGTCTGCCGTGCC
>JBDTSU010000269.1:0-5083 GCA_039930965.1 Betaproteobacteria bacterium | reverse complement strand
GAATGGCACTTACTTAAGCATCTTATCGTCGACCGATGTGTAGCGAGGTTGATATTTTCTGTCGCCCCGGCCTGCCCCGGGGCGACAATTTGAGCGTGGCGCTCACAGCCAGTTTGCGGTCACATTGATGTCCATAGTGCTTAAGGAAACTCTGATTACTCAGCGGTCGCTAACATGGGCGACAGAAATTTCAAGCATTGCTGGTCGACTCCCCCGCGATTGCGGGGGAGCCAGCCCGCGACAACAAGTGCGAATTTGAATTTGCCACCTTAATTCCCGACCACTGAGTAAATAAAGTCGCAACTATTGCATTCTGCGAAATCGCCAGACCCCTTGCGGCCAAGGGAAAAATGGCATCAACGGATCGCCAACTGCTCCATCATCGCGTTCACACATGCCACGGAATCGGCCGTGCCCGTTAGCAGGTGGATTTCCGGCGCCTCAGGCACCTCGTAGGCGCTGTCGATGCCGGTAAAGTTCTTTAATTCACCCCTGCGGGCCTTGGCGTAGAGACCCTTCGTGTCGCGCCGCTCGCAAACTTCAAGCGCCGCATCAACGAATACTTCGACAAATTCGCCTTCCGCAAACAACTGCCGCGCCAGCCTGCGTTCCGAGCGATAGGGGGAAATGAATGAGACCAGCACGATCAGGCCGGCGTCCACCATCAGCTTGGCCACCTCCGCCACCCGCCGGATATTTTCCACGCGGTCGGCCTCGGTAAATCCCAGGTCACGATTGAGTCCATGGCGCACGTTGTCGCCATCCAGCAGGTAGGTGTGCTTGCCGGCGGCATGAAGCCGCTTTTCGAGCAGGTTGGCGATCGTCGATTTGCCGGCCCCGGAGAGCCCGGTAAACCATACGCAGCGTGCAGCCTGGTGCTTGGCGGCGGCACGGACTTGCTGGTTGATTTCCAGCGCTTGCCAGTGGATGTTGGCGGCACGCCGAAGCGCGAATTCGATCATTCCCGCGCCGACGGTCTCAAGGCTGAGTTTGTCGATGAGGATGAAGCCGCCGAGCGTGCGGCTTTGCGCGTAGGGCTCGAAGACCACGTTCTGGCTGAGCGAGAGATTCACCACTGCAATTTCGTTCAGCGCCAGGATCTTCGCTGCCAGGTGCGCGCCGCTGTTGATATCTTCGCAGTATTTGATTTCGCTGATGGTCGCGGTAACTTCCTTGTTGTGCAGCTTCAGCAGATACGGCCGCCCCGGCAACAGCGGTTGCTCGGACATCCACAGCAGCCGGCATTCGAATTGGTCGGCCACTTCCGGCGGCGCATCGGCGGCGACGATCACATCGCCGCGGCTCACGTCCACCTCTTCCGCCAGGGTCAGGGTCACGGATTCGCCTACCGCTGCGCGCTCCACCGCTCCACCCCACACCACGATGTCTTTCACATGCGCGAGCACGCCCGAGGGCAGTACCCGCACCGGATCCCCGGCACGCACCCGGCCGTCCGCAATGCGGCCGCAGAATCCGCGGAAATGTTGATCCGGACGGTTGACCCATTGCACCGGCATGCGCAACGCTCGGCGCTCACTCATGGGCGCGGTATCGACCGAATTCAGGTATTCGATCACGGGCGGTCCGTCGTACCAGGACATTCGCGCGCTATGCGTCACGATGTTGTCGCCCTCGAGCGCCGACAGCGGGATGGAATGAATCGAAGCAAAGCCAAGTTCCGTGCTAAACACCCGGTACTCGGCATCGATGCGCTCGAACACCGCCTGGTCGAATTCGACCAGGTCCATCTTGTTGATCGCCAGCACCACGTGCCGCACGCCCATCATGGCGACGATGCGCGAATGGCGGCGGGTCTGGGTCAGCACGCCTTTGCGGGCATCAACCAAAATGACGGCGAGTTCGGCCGTTGAGGCGCCGGTGGCCATGTTGCGCGTGTATTGCTCATGGCCGGGCGTATCGGCGACGATGAGCTTTCGCTTATCGGTACTGAAAAAGCGGTAGGCCACGTCGATGGTGATGCCCTGCTCGCGTTCGGCCTGCAGGCCATCGACCAGCAACGCAAAATCGATCTTCTCGCCCTGTGTGCCGTACTGTTTGGAGTCTTTCTCCAATGCCTGCAACTGGTCATCGAATATGCATTTCGATTCGTGCAGCAGGCGGCCGATCAGCGTCGACTTGCCGTCGTCCACGCTGCCGCAGGTAATGAATCGCAGCGTGGTCTTGTCGCGTTGCGTGGCGAGGAAGGCGGTGATGTCGGTGGTCGAAGACGCCATCATCAGAAATAGCCCTCCTGCTTTTTCTTCTCCATCGAGCCGGGCTGGTCGGTATCGATCAGCCGACCCTGCCTTTCAGACGAGCGTGCATTGAAGGTCTCGGCGATGATCTCTTCCAATGTCGTCGCAGGGCTTTCGATGGCACCGGAAAGAGGATAGCAGCCCAGGGTGCGAAACCGCACCAGCCGCATCTCCGGCGACTCTCCCTTCGCCAGCGGCAAGCGCTCATCGTCCACCATGATCCAGGTGCCGCCACGGTTCACCACTGGCCGCACCATTGCAAAGTAGAGCGGCACGATAGGGATATTTTCCTGGTGGATGTATTGCCAGATATCGAGCTCGGTCCAGTTGGAGAGCGGAAAGACCCGGATGCTTTCGCCAACCTTTATGCGGGTGTTATAGAGGTTCCACAGCTCGGGCCGCTGCGCCTTGGGCTCCCAGCGATGGCCGGGTGCGCGGAAGGAAAAAATCCTTTCCTTCGCCCGCGATTTTTCTTCGTCGCGGCGGGCCCCGCCGAACACGATATCGAATTCGCCTGCATCAAGCGCCTGTGTGAGCGCCTGGGTTTTCATCACGTCGGTGTAAAAACTGGAGCCATGCGTGAAGGGGTTTACGCGCGCCTCCAGTCCATCCTGATTGGTATGAACAATCAGCTCCATCCCCGATTCGGCCACCATGCGCGTGCGATGCGCATACATGTCGCGAAATTTCCAGGTGGTATCCACGTGCAGCAGGGGAAATGGCGGCGACGCCGGGAAGAAGGCTTTCCGCGCCAGATGCAGCATCACGGAGGAATCCTTGCCGATCGAATACATCATCACCGGATTGCGGCCCGCGGCGACGGCTTCGCGGATGATTTCGATGCTTTCGGCTTCGAGCATGCTCAGGGCGTTGATGTGGTAGGAGGTCACGGGTGTGGTTTATTTGGTGCCTGAAACACAGGGAAGGAAACCTCACTGCATGTGTGGCTCACTGGCAATTCCACCAGACGTCAATTGGGGCTTCCAGAAACCCTACTCCCGTTCGCCCGGGCCTGTCGAAGGGCATAGCGGACCATGCTGTTTCAAATACTTAGGGAACCTCTGTTCGAGTGTCATTCCAGCGAAAGCGGGAATCCACTTTGCGTTACGAAACATGGATCTCCGCTTTCGCGGAGATGACAATTTGGGACTTAATCAGAGTTTTCTTAGCTTATATGTGCTTCGACAGGCTCAGCACGAACGGTGGTTATTATTGATCCGGCGATTAAATATGTTGATTCCTTTTAGATTCGTCGTCCCCGGGGACGACGGGTTCAACATATTTGATCGCCGGATCAATAGATATTCCCCGATCGCAATCACTAGCATTGACGCGCCTTTCCAGCCGCTTTTGTCCGGAAAGCCGCGCCAAATGGCGTTCTGCGTTATTTTGTCGCCTGCACCGCGTTCAATACCGGATACGCCACCGAGAACACCACGTTCAGGAACTTCTGCAGTTCGACCGAGGGGGCATTCGAGACATACAACAGATCCTTGTTGTTGATCGCAAAGCTTTGCATGACGAAGAAGCTGGCCGGGTTGCGCAGGTCGATGCGGTAGATGACCGGCACCATGCCTTCGGGGGTGCTCATCACCGGTTGCCTCGGCCATTTCAATGCATCCAACGGTTCGAAGCGGAAGATGAACACGCCCTTCGCGTCGGCGCGCGCGTCCTGCAGGCCGCCCGACCGTGCCAGCGCCTGCGCGAGCGTGATGCCCTGCGCTTCGAAATTGACTTCCTCATTCTTGCCGGTCGCGCCCAGCGCCGTGAAGCTCAGTGGCTGGAACAGCGCGGTGACCACGTCGCCCGCCTGCATGCGCACGTTCTGGCGCGGGTCGCGGATGATGGTCTCGAGCGGCAAGGAGTAAACACTGCTGCCGCGCGTGACCTGGATGGTCATCTTGTTCACCGGCTGGCGCACGCCTTCCGCCGCGGCCAGCACATCGAGCAATTTCTCGTTGCTGGGGGTGATGGGGACGCGCATGCTGCGGGTGACTTCACCGACCACCGTGATGTTCGATGAGGTGTTGCGCGCCAGGCGCACTACCGCTTCCGGCTGGTTGGCTTTGCCGGTCAGGCGCTTGACGATTTCGGCTTCGATCGCCTGGAGCGTTTGGCCGGCCACCATGATGCGGCCGGCGAACGGCACGCTGATGTAGCCTTCGTTGCTGACGACCTGCTCGGGCAGCACCGTTGCACGCACGCCGGAAACGGTGCCGCGCGCATCGAGCGTGCCGACGCCGAACAGCGTGGCCGGCGGCGCTTCCCAGATCGAGACTTCGATCACGTCACCGGCACCCACCGTGTGGCTGGGGCTGGCGGCGTTGCCGAGGGTCTCGGAGAACATGTTCTGCTTGCGCTGTGCCAGCAGGCGGCGGGTGACCGCATCATCGACTTCGACGATCTGGATCGCGTTCGCCGCCGGGGGCAGCGCGGCTTGTTCGACTTCCCGGGTGCTGGGGCCGCTGGTCGGGAAATATGCGCAACCGGAAAGCGATGCGGCCGCGAACAGGAAAACTGCGGAGTACCGATGAGTTAACGTCATGATCTCGTTTGGTCTGGTTGGAAGTTGGCAAGCGCCAGGAAATCCGTATGCGGCGGCATGCCATGCGTAGTGTAATAGAATCCAGCCATTGCGCGCAGGTTGTGAAGTTCGGGAATTCGACCCTGCTGGCCATCGAAATTTCCGCAAATTGCGCAGGAATCGACACCGGCCTGGCTAGCCCGCATAGTTGATGGGCCGGCCCGGAATGGCGCTTACTTAAGCAGAAAAGTGGTATCCGATGCATTGCGACGATGGTATTTACTGTCGCCCCGGCGAAGGCCGG
>JBDTSU010000268.1:0-5095 GCA_039930965.1 Betaproteobacteria bacterium | reverse complement strand
CGCATCGAGCGCGATGGCGGATGCGCGCCGGTGATCGAACAGGGTATCGTCGAGATCGAACAGGATCGCGGGTGGCCACATGGGAGCGTCAGGCGCGCGCGGCAAATGAATGCCACATCCGGTGACACGAGGCCAATGCGCGATCGCTGAGGAAGGCGGTGACGGGATTCATGCTCGCGCGGCTTGGCTCAAACGCGCTCAAGCAGCATCGCACCGCCCTGCCCGCCGCCGATGCAGAGCGACGCCGCCGCAAGCCTCCCACCGGTGCGCTCGAGCACCTTCAGCGCGTGCAACACCACGCGCGCACCGGATGCCCCGATCGGATGGCCGATCGCAATCGCGCCACCGTCGACATTGAATTTGCTGCGGTCCAGCGTGCCGAGTTGGGTGAATGCGGCACTGCCCAGTCCGAGTTTTTCGCGGCAATAGGCCTCAGACTCCCAAGCGGCTAGGCAGCCCAGCGCCTGCGCGGCAAACGCTTCGTTGATTTCCAATGCGTCCAGGTCGTTCAGACCGAGACCGTTGCGGGTCAACATCGGTGTGATGGCGTGCACCGGACCAAGACCCATTTCCGCAGGGTCCAGCGCGCTCCACTGCGAATCGACGATGGCAGCCAGCGGCTTCAGGTCATATTTCGCCACCGCACTTTCCGAGGCAAGTATCAGCAGCGCGGCACCGTCGGTCACCTGCGAGGAATTACCAGCCGTGACACTGCCGTAGGTCTTGTCAAACACCGGCCGCAGTTTGGCCAGGCGTTCCGGCGTGGAATCGGTGCGCACGCCGTCGTCTTCCCGGTACACAATTCCCTTGCCATCGATAATCGGCTCGATTTCACCATAGTGCCCGTCGGCGCGGCCCACCAGCACGCGCGCGTGAGACTCGGCGGCAAATGCATCCATCATCTGCCGGGTGATGCCGAAGCGCTTGGCGACAATTTCGGCGGTCTGCCCCATCGACAGTTTGACAATGGGATCGGTCAGGCCCTTGAGTATGGCGATGACCGGCGCAAGGTAGGCGAGGCGAAACTGCGCAGCAACCCCTGCGCGCTGGCCAAAGGATTTTGCGGCATACCAGTCAGCGAGCCAATTGACCATCGCGGGACCGAACAGCAACGGCGCGTGACTCATGGAGTCGGTACCACCCGCCAGCACCAGATTCGATTTCCCGGCCAGGATATTCATGCACGCGGAATCAAGTGCCTGCATGCCCGAGGCGCAGTTGCGCATCACCGTCCAGGCGGGCACCTTGTCGCCACAACCGAGACGCAGCGCCACCACGCGGCCGATATTGGCTTCATCGGCCGACGGCATGGCGGCACCAACGATGACTTCATCGAACGCCGTGGGTGAAAATTTCTGCCGCGCAAGCAACGGCCGCCCGCACCCGACCGCCAGATCGCCGCCCGAAAAAGGGCCGGGCTTGCCCTTGGCTTTCAGAAACGGCGTACGCGCGCCATCGATCACATACACCCGCGCCATCCTGTTGCCCGTCATTCCGCCGCCTCCGCCTGCTGCCAGACCGGCGCGGCCGACTGCTTGCTGAAATGCATGTCGAAATCGTCGACCATGATGATGTCGTGCTGCAGCGTCCGCGCGCGTTTCCATTGCGCGAGTTCGGTGTCGGTGATGACCGACAGCTTCAATGCCTCGTCCCATTGCGCCTGTGTGCCATGGGCGGTCAGTCGTCCGGCCTTCTTGGCCGCCCTGACCTTGGCCTCGATCGGTTCGGCCGCGATCGCCGCATGCATGGCGGCTTCCAGCTTGCCAATGACATCGTTCTCGTCATTTGGCAAATAGATGCCGGCGATGAGACGGCTGCGCGCCGCCGACGGCTGGATCAGCAGATCGGCCACTTCGTGCCCCATCTGGTCACTCGGCTGGATCAGCGTCAGGCCGCGCGGGAACACCAGCCGGCGCAATACGAATGCAATCGCACGGTTCGGAAAGTTGGCGATGATGCCGTCCATCGCCACCTGGATCTTGAACGAGCAGTCATAGAGCGCCCAGCGCAGCAGGGGCAATTCGTCTTTCTGGCGACCACGTTGATCGTAAAACTTGAGTGCGCACGACGACAGGTAAAGAAGCGAAAGGACGTCGCCAAGTCGCGCCGAGAGTTTTTCCTTGCGCTTGAGCGATCCGCCGATGACAAACATGCTCACGTCGGCCAATAGGGCAAACGCGGTCGAAAAGCGGGTCATCTGCTGGTAGTAGCGCCTGGTGTCTTCGCAGGCGGGGGACGGCAGGCCGCGCGCGCCGGTGATGCCGGTCCACATCGAGCGCGCCGCATTGGATACGGTGAACTTGATGTGTCCCCAGAAGGCCTCATCAAATTTGTCGAGCGAATCTTCGCCCGCCGCTTTCATTTCTTTCAGGACCCACGGATGGCAGCGTATCGCGCCCTGGCCGAAAATGATAAGCGAGCGAGTGAGGATGTTCGCACCTTCCACTGTGATGGCCACCGGGGTCATCTGATAGGCCCTGCCCAGATAATTGTTGGGCCCCAGGCAAATGCCCTTGCCGCCGTGGACGTCCATCGCATCGTTGATGACCATGCGCATGCGTTCGGTCATGTGGTACTTGGAGATCGCCGACAGTACCGACGGCTTCTCCCCCATGTCCAATGCCCCGGCCGTTACCGTCCGGCAGGCGTCCATCAGGTAGGTATAGCCGCCGATGCGGGCCAGCGGCTCCTCGATCCCTTCGAATTTGCCGATGGGAGTCTTGAATTGTTGACGCACCCGGGCATAGGCACCGGTGGCCATCGATGCGAACTTTCCGGCAGCGATGGATTGTGCGGGCAACGATATCGAGCGGCCCGCCGCCAGACACTCCATCAGCATGCGCCATCCCTCGCCGAGCATCGCCTGTCCACCGATGATCCAGTCCATCGGAATGAAAACGTCCTTGCCGGAGTTCGGGCCGTTCATGAACGCGCCGTTCAGCGGAAAGTGGCGGCGGCCGATGTTCACGCCCTTGTGGGAGGTCGGAATCAGCGCGCAGGTGATGCCCAGTTCGACCTTGTCGCCGATCAACTTGTCCGGGTCAAAACACTTGAAGGCCAGCCCCAGGATGGTCGCGACCGGGCCGAGCGTGATATAGCGCTTCTCCCAGGTAACACGCACGCCGAGTGTTTCCTTGCCTTCCCAGATCTGTTTGCAGACGATGCCGGCGTCCGGCATCGATGCGGCATCGGAACCGGCATCCGGTGCGGTTAACGCGAAGCACGGAATTTCCAGGCCTTTTGCGAGGCGCGGCAGATAGTAGTTTTTCTGGTCGGGTGTGCCGTAGTGCAACAGGAGCTCGCCGGGGCCGAGTGAATTTGGCACCATCACCGAGATGGCCGCTGTGCCACTGCGCGTGGAAATCTTCATGACCACCTGGGAATGCGCATAGGCCGAGAAACCCAACCCGCCATATTCCTTGGGGATGATCATGCCGAGAAAACCCTTGTCTTTGATGAACTGCCAGACATTGGGTGGCAGGTCATACAATTCCTGGGTCACCTGCCATTCGTTGACCATGCCACACAGTTCGGCGGTGGGCCCGTCGATGAATGCCTGTTCTTCCGCCGTCAGTTTGGGTGCCGGATAATCCAGCAGTTTGTTCCAGTCGGGCTTGCCGCTGAACAGGTCGCCATCCCACCACACCGTGCCGGCCTCCAGGGCTTCCTGTTCGGTCTGGGACATCTGCGGCAGCAGCTTCTTGTATGTCTTGAAAATCGGTGCGGTCAAGAGGCCTTGCCGGACGGATTTCACATTGGCGATCACGGCAATGGCAATGAATGCAAACCAGACGAGGCCGATGGCTGCGCCGGTCAAGACGCCGGCCATGGTAAGACCAACGAGACCCACGGCAACAGCGAGTGCCCAGATGGCCGCACTGGCGACGTGGTACGCCAAGGCCCACACCACGCCGAGGGCAAGCGCAATGATGAGTAAAATCGTCAGCATGATGACGTCTCCTTTTCAGTGACTTCTGTTAAGTACGAATTCAGGTTTCGGCGAACCACTGGTGTCCATCCGACGCGGTGTCCACCGGCGAGCGCAGACCGGCGGCAAGAAACGGTGCGAGGCGTCTCAACACCTTTTCATCGTTTTCTGTTTCCCCCGGCTGGAATTGCGCGATCATCTTTAACGCATCGGTACCGGCCAGGGTGTAGGAAAGCGCGCCCATGACGAAATGCAGGCGCCATGACAACTCTTCCCGCGGAATATGCGGCAGCGCACGCGTAAAGGCGGCACGAAACCGGACGATCATCGCAGCGTACTGCGAGGACAAGAATTCGCGGATGAACGGGGCGGGATCCGCATAGGCGCGTCCGAGCAGGCGCAAGAAGTTCTTGCCTCCGGTCTTGTGATCACGCGCCAATTTCAGCGCGGGTATGAACATTGCCGAGATGATTGTCTCGCAGGTCAGCGCCTCGCCGTCGGCGGCATCTTCATAGGCCGACAGGAGGCGCATCCGGTCCTGGTTCATGGGATCGAGCCGCCGTGTCAAGACCGCCTGGAATAACTCTTCCTTTGATCCAAAGTGATAATTGACCGCGGCCAGATTTACGCCGGCGGCCGTTGTGATCAGGCGAAGCGAGGTCGCCTCAAAACCATGTTCCATGAAAAGTTCTTCCGCCGCATCGAGAATACGAGACTTCGTGTCAACCGTTTCCGCAGGTCTGTCGACGGGATTTTCCGGGGTACGGGGAAGTCTCTGTATCGTGCTTGAAGACATATAGTGTTTGCGATCAGTGGGTTGTGGAAACTTTGCGGCAAATTCAAACGATTGTTTGAAATGAGCGTATTACTCGACCATGGAGGTGTCAATTACTTTCGATGCTGCACCGCAACACTGGCGCCAAGGAGGGGCCAACGTCATGTTCGACTTTCCATTCAATTCGGAATGCTGAAACAAATCCATACCAAGAACTATCCTGCGTGTATTTGATTTATAAGGCGTTGCCCGTCCTGACGCGGAAACCAGTTCCGATGAAAAACTGACGGCAAGCAGAAGGCAGTCAAGTAGAAACAAAAAAGCCGCTGGATTTCTCCAGCGGCTTTTTCTTGTTCAGGTGGAAATCAGATCTTCTTGATTTTTTCCAGCAT
>JBDTSU010000267.1:0-5117 GCA_039930965.1 Betaproteobacteria bacterium | reverse complement strand
CGCGGTGCCGGGCTATTTACCGGCCAGCGCTTTCTTCCAGTCGCGAAACACATCGATGTCGAACCCGTCCGGGTAGTTCAGGTATCCGGGCGCGAAACCCTTCTTGCCGGTGACACCGTACTGCCAGATGATTTCCTTCGTCTTGCGGTCGATCACCACGACACGGTCGCGCAGGTCGTCGGCGACAAGTATGTCGCCGGTGCCGGGCAACTCGCGCGCGAGCGACGGATGATCAAACGCCCGCTCGCCGTCGGCGACGAAATACTCCCAGCTGATCTTGCGCGTCGCCGGATCAAAAATGACGACGCGTCCCGGCTTCCAGAAGTCGGCGACAATGACCTGCTTGCCGTCGACGGTCGGAAACGCGTCCGACGGATAGCGGATGTTGGGCGCGCGCACGCTCCACACGACTTTGCCCTCGCGGGTGATGCGCGAGATCCAGGCCTCGCTGATTTCAGTGATGAGGATATCGCCGTTTTCCAGCGGCGTGGCGCCGTTGGGATGGCCCAGTTCATGCGGCGGATTGTGGCGGCATTTTCCGGGCGTTCCCCACTGCGTGACAATCTTGTTGACCTTCGGATCGATGATCAGCACGCGGCAGTTGCGAATGTCGGCGGTGATGAACATGCCATCGGCCAGCAGGTGGGCATCGTCGGGATAATTGAGCAGGCCGTCCTTGCTGCCGCGCACGTCCGGCGTGCCGTAGGTCCAGGTCAGCTCACGTTTTTCGTAGTCGACGATATGCACGTCGAAGTTGTCTTCCTCGCTGACCGCGAGCAGCTTTCCGTCCGGCGAGAAATTGACATCCTCGTTGCCGCGATAGACTTTGAGGTTGGGCGACGCGAATTCCCAGATGATGCGCTTGTCCGGCGCGACTTCGATGAGGCGATTGTTGCGCCGGTCGGCGATCACGATCGGATACGGCAACGGCTTGCCCCAGGACGCCACCGGGTTCTTGCGGTCCCCGGTCACGGGCGGAATCGGCGGCAAACTCACGCCGCTGGAGACAATTCCGGCGCCCAGCATTTCTGCGGTGACCTTGACCTCGACGCCGGGCGACGCCTTAGACGCTTTGGCGGACGCTGCGACCGTTTTGCCGGCCGGCGCCGGTGCGCTTCCGGGGGTCGAGTCGGCCGCCTGGGTGGCGGCTGCAATGAATGCGGCGAACAACCAAACGAATGAGACACGCGCGGCGCACGACGCACCTCGCGGCAGATAACGGCAACGATTCATGTTGTGACCCTCATGGCATGGTCTCGCGGGCGACACGGTCGTGACGCACGACGCAATGGAGTGAACTGTAGGCGAACGCATGCGGGCGGTTTTGATGGATATCAATCCGCTTGGGCGGTTTGCGCAAATTCGCGGGACTACACACAATGAGGCAAACGTTTGATCCTCATCAAAAAGCGGCAGGCGTGCGACCGATAGCATTTGATCGGTGTCATGCACATGACACGCAACGCCGGCCCGGAGACTTGTGGGCGGGCATTTTCCTGACGACAGGGGCAATGACGATGTTCCAGGTAAGAATTCACGGCCGCGGCGGCCAGGGCGTGGTGTCCGCTGCCGAGATGCTCTCTGTCGCCGCATTCGGCGAGAACCGGTTTGCGCAAGCTTTCCCCAGCTTCGGCTCGGAGCGCATGGGCGCGCCGGTGATGGCGTTCTGCCGGATAGACGATCGCGAAATCCGCCTGCGTGAACCGGTGATGCATCCCGACGCGCTCATCATCCAGGACCCGACGCTGCTCCATCAGGTGGACCTGTTCAGCGGCCTGTCGCCGACCGGTTATATCCTCATCAATTCCACGCGCAGCTTCGATGAATTGGGTATCGGTGATTTTGTCACCCAGTTTCCCGCCGACCATCTATGCACCGTGCCGGCCAGCGAACTGGCGATGAAACACGTCGGCCGCCCGCTGCCGAATGCCGCCTTGCTCGGCGGATTTGCCGCCATCAGCGGGCAGATCAGCTTTGATGCTGTGGCAAAGGCCATTCGCGAAAAATTCCCCGGCAAGGTGGGCGACGGCAATGTCGCAGCGGCGCGCGTCGCCTATGAAACCGTGCTCGCCAACAACAAAAACCGGGTGGAGGTCGTCCATGCTTAAGCAGATCGAAGGTTCCGCCGCGGTCGCCCAGGCGGTGGCACTGTGCCGGCCGGAGGTGATTTGCGCGTATCCGATCACGCCACAGACGCACATCGTCGAGGGCCTCGGCGAAATGGTGAAAAGCGGCGAACTCGCGCATTGCGAATTCATCAACGTCGAATCGGAATTCGCCGCGCTGTCGGTGGCGATCGGTTCCTCCGCCGCCGGCGCGCGCAGCTACACGGCGACCGCCAGCCAGGGCATCCTGTTCATGGCCGAGGCGGTGTACAACGCGGCCGGGCTGGGCCTGCCGATCGTGATGACCATCGGCAACCGCGCCATCGGCGCGCCGATCAATATCTGGAACGATCATTCCGACAGCATGGCGCTGCGCGACGCCGGCTGGATACAACTGTTTGCCGAAACCAACCAGGAAGCGGCCGACCTGCATATTCAGGCGTTTCGCCTGGCCGAGGAACTGTCCTGTCCGGTCATGGTATGCGTCGACGGCTTCATCCTCACCCACGCCTATGATCGCGTCGACATTCCGACCCAGGAACAAGTCGACGCCTATCTGCCGCCGTTCGAGCCGGTGCAGGTGATGGACGTCAATGATCCGGTCTCCATCGGCGCGATGGTCGGACCCGAGGCGTTTTTTGAAGTGCGCTATCTTCAACATCACAAGCAGCTGCGCGCGCTGGAGTTGATTCCACAGCTTGCCGAGGAGTTCAAGGAGCAGTTCGGACACGATTCGGGCGGGCTAATCCGGTCGTACCGTTGCGAAGACGCCGACACCATCGTTGTGGCACTGGGCTCTGTGGTCGGCACCATCAAGGAAGCGGTCGATCGCATGCGAGACCAGGGGGTGCCGGGTGTCACAAAAATAGGCGTGGTATCGATCTGTTCCTTCCGGCCTTTCCCGCTGGATGCGGTGCGCGAAGCGCTGTGCCGGGCAAAGCGCGTGGTGGTCATTGAAAAATGCATGGCGGTCGGCATCGGCGGCATTGTCTCGGATGGCGTGCGCAAGGCGCTGTCGGGGATCATGCTGAAGGGCTACACCGTGATCGCCGGGCTGGGCGGCCGCTCGATCACCGTCTCGTCGCTGATTGATTTGTTTGAAAAGGCCGGGCGCGACGAACTCGAGACCCTCAATTTCCTCGACCTCAACTGGGACGTGGTGAATCGCGAAATCGAACGCGGCCAGCAGCAGCGCCGCACCGGTCCGACGGCCGAGAATATCCTGCGCGATCTCGGCACCGTCGCCGCGCGCGTCAGCTGACGGCCCGCGACCCGCAAGCACAACGGAGACAGCACTTATGGCACTGCAACCCGTCAAGTTCTACCAGACCGGCACCTTCACCGTGGGCAATCGCCTGCTCGGCGAGGAGAACCGCTCGGTGCAGGCCAACATGCGCCGTACCAATTCGCTCAATTCCGGTCATCGCGCCTGCCAGGGCTGCGGCGAGGCGCTTGGTGCCCGCTACGCCATCGATGCCGCGATGCAGGCCACCGGCAACAAGATCATGGCGGTGAATGCCACCGGCTGCCTGGAAGTGTTTTCGACGCCTTACCCGGAAACGTCGTGGCAGATTCCGTGGATACATTCATTGTTCGGCAACGCCTCGGCGGTCGCCTCCGGTGTCGCGGCGGCATTGCGCATGAAGGGCCGCTGGGACGTCAAGGTGGTCGCGCAGGGTGGCGATGGCGGCACGACCGACATCGGCTTCGGCTGCCTGTCGGGCATGTTCGAGCGCAACGACGATGTGCTCTACATCTGCTACGACAACGAGGCTTACATGAATACCGGCGTGCAGCGCTCCAGCGCCACGCCCCCGGCCGCGCGCACCGCCACCACCATGGCGGTCGGACCGCATCCCGGCAACGTGTTCGGCACCGGCAAGAACCTGCCGCTGATCGCGATGGCGCACAACATTCCCTATGTCGCGACGGCGTCGGTGGCCAACCTGCGCGACCTTGAGGCCAAGGTGACGAAGGCGATGGGCATCACCGGCGCCCGTTACATTCATATCCATGTGCCGTGTCCGCTGGGCTGGGGTTCGGCGCCGGCCGACACCATCAAGGTGGCGCGCATGGCGGTGGAGTCGGGACTGTTCCCGCTGTTTGAGGCCGAACATGGCGAAGTGACCAGCCGCTATACGCTGCGGCAGCCCGTGCCGGTCGAGGACTATCTCAAGCTGCAACGGCGCTTTTCGCACCTGTTCGGCAAGAGCCCCGACACCGAGACCATCGCGCTCATCCAGGCTACGGCCGACAAAAACATCCGGGTATTCGGCCTCGCCCGTGAATCCGGCAAATAGGGCGTTCAACATGAAAAAACCATTTGCCATCACCCTCGACCCGGGTTCCAGCCTGGCCAACCACACCGGCTCCTGGCGCACCAGCCGGCCGGTGTACGTGGACCGCCTGCCGCCCTGCAACCATGCCTGTCCCGCCGGTGAAGACATCCAGGGCTGGCTGTTCCATGCCGAGAGCGGCGACTATCATCGCGCCTGGCAGGAACTGACGCGGAACAATCCGATGCCAGCCCTGATGGGCCGCGTCTGTTACCACCCGTGCGAATCCTCGTGCAATCGCGCGACGCTGGACGAAGCCGTCAGCATTCACGCGGTGGAGCGCTTCCTCGGCGACGAGGCGCGCAAACAGGGATGGAAGTTTGAGCCGGTGGCGGCACCGACCGGCCAGCGTGTGCTGATCGTCGGCGCGGGACCATCCGGACTGTCGGCCGCCTATCACCTTGCCCGCATGGGCCACCAGGTCACCATCCATGAAGCCGGCCCGCTGACCGGCGGCATGATGCGCTTCGGCATTCCCAAGTACCGGCTGCCGCGCGACGTGCTCGATGCCGAAGTGCAGCGCATCCTCGACATGGGCATCGAGTTGAAACTCAATACGCGGGTGGACGACATCCAGGCCAGCATGAAGGCGGGCGGTTTCGACGCCGCGTTCCTGGCGGTCGGCGCGCATGTCGCCAAGCGCACCGACATTCCCGCCCGCGACGCCACCCGTATC
>JBDTSU010000266.1:0-5159 GCA_039930965.1 Betaproteobacteria bacterium | reverse complement strand
GAACTTCTTTTCCGCGGTCGGGTGGGTCAGCGACACGTCAAGATTGCTGGGCGGTGCGGCACAGGCCGCAAGCGACAGCACAGTGATAAACGAAATCATTGAAGCGAGATGGCGTTGCATGGCGATGACTCCTGATGAAGTGGAAGGGTTATGAAGGGAACGGTGCGAATGGCATTGCCGGCGGGAGGGTCAATCGGCTGGCGACATGAGGCGGCGCAGGTCGTCGGGGATCGGCATCGGCCGGAAGGCGCTGACGCGCGCCCGGCCGGTGTTTCCCGCCGGAACCCAGATGCGCGAGAACAGCAGCGACGCCAACATGCGCGGCAGCTGGCCGATGACTTCCCGCACGTCGCGCTGGTGCAGTCCGGCAACGAACATCAGCCAGTGAACGTAAAAATGCCTGGCCGTCATGCGCTGCGAAAGCACGTGCGCCCGTTCGAGGTGTGCGAAGCAAACTGAGAACGTGCGACTTTCAAGCGCCACGTGTGCGCGCCAAAGTTCATTGTGATAAGCGTCATTCATGGAAAGTGTTCCTGTCAGATGAAGGTGGGTTGCCACCGATGACGTGAACTTTGCGCGAGCACCTGTTGTGCCGCCAGCGACCTGCGACCAGCTGTTTTCTTTAGTCCGCTAGCAGTCTTCCGTTTCGACCGAACGGTTGGCGGGTTGGTACGACTCGCGCGCGGTTGCGGGCGAGAACGCGCCCGACATGCCCTGATTGCCGCGTGGGCGGGCATCACGAGTCCGCCCGCGGAGCAGGCAGGATGTGATGGTGGACTGGAGAAACAGCAGCGCGAGGCGCCGCGCGAACCGCGGCGCCGGTGCTCAGGCGGGTGCTACAGCGGCCCTACATGGCGCGGAACAAATGCCCGAATGCACGGCTGACCTTGATCGTGCGTTTAATGCCGCGCAAGGCCAGGCTGTAGTAGCCGGCCTCGTCTCGCGTGGCACTTACGATCGCGATTGAATTGACCATGACACTACGGTGGACCTGGATGAAATCCGCCCCGTCAAGCCGCGCGGCCAGGTCGCGCAAGCTCATGCGCAGCAGTGCCTCGCCCGTGGCGGTGACAACGTTTACGTACTTGTCGGTGGCCTCCAGGAACAGCACATCGGCCACGGGAATCATGCGGACCGTATTGCCGACACCGGCGCGGATGACCTTGATGCGCTCGGAGACGCCGGCGTCGGCCGTGCCAATGGACTGTACCCGCGCCATCAGCGAGGCCATTTCGCCCGACTGTGGTGACGCAGCGCGCGTGGCGAGGCGTTGCTTGAGCCGCTCCACAGTCTGTTTCAGGCGTTCGGTGGTCACGGGTTTGAGAATGTAGTCGACCGCGGCGCGTTCAAAGGCCGATACCGCGAACTCGTCGAACGCGGTGACAAAGACAAACAGCGGCTCGGCGCGTGCATCCGGCCAATCGTCCGCGACGGTTTCCGCCACCTCCAGACCGGATCGTCCGGGCATCTTGATGTCCAGGAACATCACATCGGGCGTGTGCTGAAGGGCGAAGTCAACCGCCTTGTTGCCGTCGTCGGCGACGGCCAGGACCTCGAGCTCGGGCCAGAGCTCGGCCAGCAGGCGCGAAAGGGTCCTGGCCAGCATCGGTTCGTCTTCGGCAATGATCGCAGTGGGGCGGGGAGCTGGGGTCATGGTTTGATCCTCGATGGGGTGGTGGTGGCCATGCGCTGCGTAATGTGATCGCGGTTGCCTTCAATGCCAGACCGCGCCGTGCTTGCCTTCCGGTTCATCCGGGAATGGTAACGGTGACGCATACGCCGTTCGGGCTGCGGGGTTTGATCTGCATTGACGCAGCAGTGCCATACACCGCCTTCAGTCGCTCGCGTACGTGCACCAGCCCGTAGCTGCCGCCGGCGCCTTCGGGCCTTTCGGCCGTGCCGCTGTCCGGCGCCAGCCCGAGGCCCGAGTCATTCACCATGATCTCAATACCGGCATCACCGCGGCGCGCCAGCACTTCAATGCTGCCGGTACCGACCTTCGGCTCGATGCCGTGCTTGATGGCGTTCTCGACCAGGGGTTGCAGAAGCATCGGTGGAATGGGCGTGGCCTCGAGGTTCGCGGGCAGTTCGAGGCGGAAGCTGAGGCGCGGACCCATGCGAATCGACATGATGTCGAGATAGGCGCGCAACTGCGTGAATTCACCGGCGAGCGTGGTGGATTCCGATCGTGACGCCGCCAGCGCACTGCGCAGATAGACGATGAGCCGATCAATCATCACTTCCGCCTGCCGCGGATCTTCATTGAGCAGTGAGCGCAAGTTTGCCAGCGTGTTGAACAGCATGTGCGGCTCCAGCTGGGCACGCAACATGCGCAATTGCGATTCCGCCGCCAACAATTGCGCCGCGGAGCGCACCGCCGCTTCCTTGGCGAGGCGCTCCTGCATTGCGAAGTAATACAGCGCGCAGGCCGCGACCAAAACTGTGAACAGCACCGGCACGAGCGTGAAATGGCCCGGCTGCAACAGGCGCATCGGCTCGTCGAGGATCAGGAAGGCAATGACGTGACCAACGACGAAGCCGGTCGGGATGGCAATCACGCCGGTCACCACCCAATCGATCAATGTGGTGTTGGAGCGGAACCAGCGCAGACGCCGCAGCAGGATGAAGATGATGGTGATTGCAGTGCCGCTGCACTCCGAAAATAGCAGCAACCTCGGGAAGGTCTCAATGCCGGGTGCCAGGAAATAGAGAATTGTCGAGGCCAATGCCCAGATGAGACAGGCAATGCCGATTTGTCTGGCGGACGCGCGCCAAAAATCGGCGGGAGGGCGTGGTGTGGCGGGTATGGCGGCGTTCATTCGAAAGTGGCGGCTCAATGGCAGTGGTGGATTGAAAACAGGGGGGCAGTTGGCACACACTGTAGGCGGACATTTCCGGCCTGCCAAGTGCGATGGCCCCTGGCCTGGAGCGAATGTCCCTGAGCTGTCGATTTCGGCTACCGAACGGTGAACGCGAGGCTGGGGTGCCACGCCATGCCGGGCTGCACGAAAACACGCAGATCGCCATTTGGCGCGCCTTTCAGACCAAAAATGCTCTGGTGGGCGCGCCAGTGCTTGAGTATTGGCGTTCAACCGGTTCACTGTTGCGTCGCCATCCGCGGGGGTATAGGAATTTCAAACGCCATTTTTCACGATCCCTGAATGTATCCGACGGCGTATGCGCGGTCAAAGGCTAGGCGCCTCTCGACTGAAATCCCGCTGCCTTCTCCGCATCGCACGCAATTTGGGCGCCCATCGCGCCTGCGTTCCACCCCATTCGATCGACTACGCGCGCGCGGGCCAAACGCCTCCTTCGGCCCCGTAAATAGCCAGTGCGGATTTACCCCTCAAACCGCCTGCAATTGATCTACCCGCACGGCTGGTGGGCGTCGGGGTGGCTGCGCGGCCAGCCCAAGATGGGTGAGGATGCGCTGGATCACGGCAGGTTCTTCGATGGCCGCGATGAGCTTGAGTTGCCCGCCACAGTGCGGGCACTGCTCGATGTCGACATCGAACACGCGCTTCAACAACTGCGCCCAACACATGCGCCGCCTTGTTGGCGCCGCTCTTGTCCATCGTCATCTTGTCAGGCGTAGCGCTGCTGCGCGTGGCCTTGTCGAAGAATCGCATGGCCGCTGCCTTATCGCGCTTGGAAGTCAGAAGAAAATCGACGGTTTTGCCTTTCTTGTCCACCAACCGACAAAGATATTTCCAGTCGCCGTTGCCTTTGCTATACGTCTCATCCATCCGCCACCTGCCGCCCACTGTGCGCTTGTGTTTACGGAAGAGCTTTCCCAGCAACGGCAGAAAACGAATCGCCCATCGGCTGACTGGCGAATGATCAACCAGCAACCATCGCTCTACCATCATTTCTTAAAGTTGCCGATTACTCAATGGATGCGCCGCGTACCACCGGATGCACACCAGGATCACTTCCAGCGGAAACCGCATCCCTTCGAAATTGAGAATCACGTTCTCGCCATTTGTCGAAAAAACAAAGATTATCGATTTTCTCCGGTTCGTGCTCAATGCGACAGAGCCCTGCCAAGAAGTGTCACGAGGACCGATAGATCTCGATACATCTCGAAAGGTGATCCGTGTAGGGGCGCCGATCGTCCTCGATAAATGTCGATAAATGCTGAAAGCTGTTTCGGGGGAATCAAATGCAGATGACGGTAAAATCGCACGGTGCAGAAACAAATACTATGTGTGACAACGGCTTACACTTGCCGTTGATGATCGAGTGGGAGTGACCCAAATGAACCTCATCGAACGCTTTCGCAGGCTGGCCGTCAAACGCGGCCTCACACCGGGGGCGCTGCTTGACGCCAGCCCGGCGGACTTCGACCTGCTGATGATGGTGCTGCGCCGTGAGTTTGCCGAAGCGCGCAACTATTCCGAGCGCGAAGTGAACGATCTGCTCGGTCATTGGCTGCAGTCGTCGGGCGGCATGCTTGACGTGGACCATGTCGAATTACGGCGCTGGCTGGTCGACCTGACCCTGCTCACGCGCGATGCATACGGCCATGCCTATGCGCTGGCACCGGTACCCGTGCGCCTTGCAAATCTGGCCGCCGAGGCGGCCGGCGTCGATTTCGGCCACGAGTATGCCGACGCCAATGCCCATGAATCGCAAAAGCGCGCGGCGCGTAAAGCGGCGTGGCAGCAGGTCAAGCCGGCATCATCCACTCGTTAGAAGATCTCCAATCAGGTCCTTCGACGGGCTCTGACGAACGGTGTCCTGTTATGGAAGCTCTGATTAAGTTGAGTTCTAAGCCAGACTAGGCGCGAGTGCAAAAATATCGACGCCGCATATGTTTGATATGCAAGGAGATATTTTTGTACGAGCAACAACGTATGGCGACGAAATCGACTTAATCAGAGCTTCCTTAATTCCGTTCGTGGTACGTAAGGCAGGGTTTCGTCGCGCATGCGCAACGCTGCCGAGCGCCAGAGCCCAATGTAGTGGGCGAAGGCTTGTCGAACCACACTCAAATTGAACTTGATCAGAGTACCAGTATCGCCGAGCCGCGGTTCGATCACGGCCCGGCTTTGCGCCACGCTACTAGTCCGCCGCGGCGAACACCAGGGCAAACAACGCGCCGAGCCCCGCCGGAATGCCATAGCGCTCCCACTTCGACATGGTGTTGCCGGCAATCA
>JBDTSU010000265.1:0-5192 GCA_039930965.1 Betaproteobacteria bacterium | reverse complement strand
TCAACAACAAGCTGGAGCCGATCGGCACCCGCATCTTCGGGCCGGTGACGCGTGAATTGCGCACCGAGCGCTTCATGAAGATTGTGTCGCTCGCTCCCGAAGTGCTGTAAGGAAACCGCCATGGTAAAGATTCGCAAAGGCGATACCGTCATCGTCATCGCAGGACGCGACAGCCAGCCGGCCAAGCGTGGCGTTGTCAAGCAGATCTACGACAACGGCACCGTGCTGGTCGAAGGCGTGAACCTGGTGAAGAAACATCAGAAGCCGAACCCGATGAAGAACCAGACGGGCGGCATCATCACCAAAGAAATGCCGATCCAGATCTCCAACATCGCATTGTTGAACCCGGCGACCGGCAAGGCCGATCGGGTCGGATTCAAGGTCGAGAACGGCAAGAAGGTCCGCGTCTTCAAGTCCAGCGGCCAGACCGTCGGCGCATAGGAACGGGAAACGAGGAACACCATGGCCCGCTTGAAGGAATTTTACAAAGAAACCATCGTACCGCAGCTGACGCAGCAGTTCGGCTACAAGTCATCGATGGAAGTCCCGCGCATCACCAAGATTGTCCTGAACATGGGCGTCGGCGAAGCGGTCGGTGACAAGAAGCTGCTCGACAACGCAGTCAGCGACATGCAGAAGGTGTCCGGGCAAAAGCCGGTGATCACCAAGTCGAAGAAGTCCATCGCGGTGTTCAAGATCCGCGAAGGCTATCCGATTGGCTGCATGGTCACGTTGCGCCACGAACGGATGTACGAATTCCTGGACCGCCTGGTCACCATCGCGCTGCCGCGCGTGCGCGACTTCCGTGGCGTGTCCGGGCGGGCGTTTGACGGCCGTGGGAACTACAACATGGGCGTCAAGGAACAGATCATTTTCCCGGAAATCGAGTACGACAAGATCGATGTCCTCCGCGGAATGAACATCACAATTACCACGACGGCAAAGAACGACGCGGAAGCCAAGGCGCTTCTCGCGGGGTTCAAGTTTCCGTTCAAGAACTGAAGGCCGGAGTCCATCCATGTCCAAACTCTCCCTGATCAACCGCGACCAGAAACGTCGCAAGCTCGTGAAGAAATACGAGCCGAAACGCAAGGCGCTGGAAGCGTTGATCGCCGACATGAGCAAGCCGATGGAAGACCGGTACGAGGCGCGGCTGCAACTGCAGGCATTGCCGCGCAATTCCAATCCGACCCGCGTGCGCAACCGCTGCCGTATCACCGGTCGTCCGCGCGGCGTGTACAGCAAGTTCGGGCTCGGCCGCAACAAGTTGCGCGAGCATGCGATGCGCGGCGAAATCCCCGGCCTGACCAAGGCCAGCTGGTAACGAGAGGTTGATCCAATGAGCATGTCTGATCCCATCGCCGATATGCTGACGCGTATCCGCAACGCGCAAATGGCCGAAAAGGTCAGCGTAGCGATGCCCTCGTCTCAGCTCAAGGTGGCTATAGCCAAAGTCTTGAAAGATGAAGGTTACGTCGACGATTTCCGGGTTGTCGGGGAAGCGGAAAAGCCGCAGCTTGAAATCGCCCTGAAGTACTACGCCGGCCGGCCGGTGATCGAAAAGATCGAGCGTATTTCCAAGCCGGGCCTGCGCATCTACAAGGGCAAGGAAGATCTGCCGCGGGTCATGAACGGCCTTGGTGTGGCGATTGTTTCCACATCGAAGGGCGTGATGACCGATCGCAAGGCACGTGCGACCGGCATCGGCGGCGAAATCCTCTGCGTCGTGGCCTAAGGAAAGAATGTCATGTCGCGCATAGCAAATTATCCGGTCGCGGTGCCCCCGAAAGTGGACGTCACGCTCGGCAGCGGTCAAATCGTGGTCAAAGGACCGCTCGGAAGCCTCAGCCAGACCATCAGCGGGGACGTCGAAATCCAGCGCGAAGGCGATCAGTTGATGTGCCGGGCGCGCAATGGCGGCACCCAGGCCGATGCGATGTCGGGCACCCTGCGCGCGCTGGTCGCCAACATGGTCAAGGGAGTGACCGACGGCTTCGAAAAGAAGCTGTCGCTGGTCGGCGTCGGCTATCGCGCACAGGCGCAGGGCGACAAGCTGAACCTGTCGCTGGGTTTCTCGCATCCGATCGTGCACATGATGCCCAAGGGGATCACCTGCACGACCCCGGTGCAAACCGAGATTGTGATCAAGGGCATCGACAAGCAGTTGGTCGGCCAGATTGCCGCCGTCGTTCGCGCCTATCGCCCGCCTGAGCCGTACAAGGGCAAGGGTGTCCGGTACGCGGGCGAACGAGTGGTCATCAAAGAAACGAAGAAGAAGTAAATCGCGGAATCGAAGAGAAGCGCTATGAATACTAAAGAAGCCCGTTTACGCCGTGCCCGCAGGACGCGCTCGCGCATCGCCGAGCAGAAAATCACGCGGTTGGTCGTGCATCGCACCAACAGCCATATCTATGCGCAAATCATTGCCGCCGGTGGGGGCAAGATCCTGACCAGCGCATCGACGCTTGAGGCGGACGTGAAGAACGACCTCAAGAGCGGCGGCAACAAGACAGCCGCGACGGCGGTAGGCAAGCGCATAGCGGACAAGGCGAAAGCGCTGGGAATCACCGCGGTCGCATTCGACCGCTCCGGATTCAAATATCACGGCCGTGTCGCGGCGCTCGCAGATGCTGCGCGCGAAGCCGGGCTCGAGTTCTAACCGAGGTTGACGATGGCAAAAATGCAAAACTCCCAGTCGGAAAAAAGCACCGACGGAATGCGGGAGAAAATGATCGCGATCAACCGCGTCACCAAGGTGGTGAAGGGTGGTCGGATCCTGGGTTTTGCCGCGCTGACGGTGGTCGGTGACGGCAACGGCGCGGTCGGCATGGGCAAGGGCAAGGCGAAGGGAGTCCCGGTCGCCGTGCAGAAGGCGATGGAATCGGCCCGGCGCAAGATGGTGAAGGTCAGCCTGAAGAACGGCACCCTGCATCACGCGGTTGAAGGTCGTCACGGCGCAACCAAGGTCTTCATGCAGCCCGCGTCCGACGGTACCGGCATCATCGCCGGCGGCCCGATGCGCGCAGTGTTCGAAGTCGTGGGCGTAACCAACGTGCTGGCCAAGTGCCACGGATCGACGAACCCGTACAACCTGGTTCGGGCGACGCTCAATGCGCTGGAAGCCATCTCGACGCCGTCGGACATCGCCGCCAAGCGCGGCATGACCATAGAACAGATCACCGGGGCCTGACATGGCTGAAACGAAAACCGTAACAGTGACACTGATCAAGAGCCCGATCGGCGCCAAGAAGAATCACGTGGCCACCGTTCGCGGTCTGGGCTTGCGCCGCATGCACCAGACAGTGCAGTTGACGGACACGCCGGAAGTGCGCGGGATGATCAATTGCGTCAATTTTCTCGTCCGGGTCGGCTGAAATACGGCCGCCGGAAACTATCGAACAGGTCAGGGTAGAGACATGCGTTTGAATACCATCAAGCCCGCCGAGGGCTCGAACAAGAACCGCCGCCGCGTCGGCCGTGGTATCGGCAGCGGGTTGGGCAAGACGGCAGGTCGCGGTCACAAGGGTCAGAAGTCGCGTTCGGGCGGCTTCCACAAGGTCGGTTTCGAGGGTGGCCAGATGCCGCTCCAGCGCCGGCTTCCCAAGCGTGGCTTCGTTTCGCTGACGCGGGACGACACGGCGGAAGTGCGGCTATCCGACCTGGCGAAGCTGCCGGTCGAACAGATCGACCTGTTGGCATTGAAGGCGGCTGGAATCGTCTCCACCTTGGCAAAGGCGGCGAAGGTTATCAAGTCGGGTGAACTGACCAAGGCGGTGATGCTGCAGGGACTGAGCGTGACCAAGGGCGCCAGGGCGGCAATCGAAGCAGCTGGCGGCAGTATCGCCGATTGATGGAGAAGGCGAAGCGTGGCGATTAATCCTGCACAAAAAGCAGGCGGAAAATACGGCGACTTGAAGCGGCGCCTGCTGTTTCTGCTGGGCGCACTCGTTGTTTACCGGATCGGGACCCATATTCCCGTTCCGGGCATCAACGGGCAGGTGCTCGAGGAACTGTTCAAGTCGCAGCAGGGCGGAATTCTCGGCCTGTTCAACGTGTTCTCGGGCGGCGCCCTGTCGCGCTTCTCGATTTTCGCGCTGGGCATCATGCCGTACATCTCGTCCTCGATCATCATGCAATTGGCGACGGTCGTGGTGCCGTCGCTCGACGCGCTCAAGAAAGAGGGCGAGTCGGGACGCAGGAAGATCACGCAGTACACGCGCTATGGAACGTTGTTCCTGGCGATGTTTCAGGGCGTCGGCATCTCCATTGCGCTGGAGTCGCAACAGGGACTCGTGCTGGAGCCGGGGCTGGTGTTCCGGATCACCGCCGCAGTGACGCTGGTAACGGGAACGTTGTTCCTGATGTGGCTGGGCGAACAGATTACCGAACGTGGATTGGGCAACGGCATATCACTGATCATCTTTGCCGGAATTGCCGCCGGGCTGCCGACGGCGCTCTCCGGCTCGCTGGAACTGGTTCGCACCGGGGCGTTCTCGATCCTGGTCGCGCTCTTCATCTTCCTGCTGGTGGTCGGTGTGACGTACGCGGTGGTATTCGTCGAACGCGGACAACGGAAGATTCCAGTCAACTATGCGAAGCGGCAGGTGGGTAACCGGTTGTATGCGGGGCAGGCTTCGCATCTGCCTTTGAAATTGAATATGGCGGGGGTCATTCCACCGATTTTTGCGTCGAGCATCATCCTGTTTCCCGCGACGATCCTGCAATGGTCCGGCGGGGGCGCGGCTGACGGCGTGCGGCGGGTGCTTTCGGATATAGCCAGTACTTTGACGGTTGGGCAGCCGGTTTACGAATTGATCTACGCATCGGCCATCATCTTCTTCTGCTTCTTCTATACGGCGTTGCAATACAACCCGAAGGAAACGGCGGAGAACCTGAAAAAGGGCGGCGCGTTCATTCCGGGATACCGGCCTGGCGACCAGACCGCGAAGTACATTGAAAAGATCAGCTTGCGCCTGACGATGATCGGCGCGGTCTATGTGACTCTGGTGTGCCTGATTCCGGACATGCTGATTGCGTGGCGGAACGTGCCGTTCTACTTCGGGGGTACTTCGCTGATGATTATTGTGGTGGTAAGCATGGATTTCATGACCCAGGTACAGGCGTACATGATGTCGCAGCAATACGAGAGTTTGCTGAAGAAGGCGAACTTCAAGGGCGGCCTGCCGACGCGC
>JBDTSU010000264.1:0-5193 GCA_039930965.1 Betaproteobacteria bacterium | reverse complement strand
ATTCGTGGCGTGCGCGATGCGCACCATCGCGAGTCTAATTCCTGCGGCGGTGCGCACCCTACAACTGCTCTTCTTCTTCGGTATAAATCTTAGGGGTGCGGCGCGCGCCCCACGGTTACATCAGGACCGGCTGGTCCGACTGTTCGTTTTTTTCGCCGCCGCGCGCGGGAAAACAGTGCGCGAGTTCGGCGCTGATCTTCTCGATGCCGATCACGCTACCGTTCAGGAAGTCACCCTTGCGGAAGCGAAGCTCGATCTCCCGACATATGGCGCGCCAGCGTTCGTCGCCGACTTCGCGGTGGATGCCGCGGTCGGCGACGATTTCCACCTTGCGATCGGCCAGGAGGACGTACACCAGCACACCGTTGTTCTCTTCGGTGTCCCAGACACGCAGCGCGGAAAACACATCGATCGCCCGCTGGCGCGAGGTGACGCCGGCCCATAGCTGGCCGATGGTGAGCTCAGCCTCGACGACGAATCGCACCTGGCCGCGATGGGTCTTTTCACCATCGCCCACCGCGCGCTGGACGGCCGCCAGCGTTGCCCCGGGAAAGCTGCGCCGGACCTTGATCGGCGACATCCAGACATGACGGAAAAATCGTTTGAGCCAATCCATGTCGATCACCAGTCGCCCGAGGCGCCGCCCCCGTCAAAACTGCCCCCGCCGCCACTGAAACTGTCGGATGATCCGCCGCCGCTCCAGCCGCCCGATGAGCCACCGCCGCCGGTCCAGCCACCGCCGCCGCGCCCGCCGGGAAAGTTCATCGCGCCCATCATCATGACGATAATGAAAATGATCACGCCGGCGATGATGGGAAACACCATGCCGCCGGCAATGAACCACGCGGCCGCGCCGGTGACGGCGCCGGTGGTGGTCGCGCCCATGAAGCGGCCCAGCAGCGAGCGCAGCAGCGGCCCGACCACCATGGCCGCGATGAAGCCCAGCACCAGGAAGTTTTCGTAGTTCACACTGGTGGAGGCCACGCGTTTCTTCGCCGGCGGCGGCAGCGCTTCGCCCTGCAGCACCGCGATCATCTTGTCGACGCCCTGCTCGATGCCGCCGGCAAAATCGCCCGCGCGGAATTTCGGGCCGACGATCTCGCTGATGATGCGTTTCGACATGGCATCGGTGAGCGTGCCCTGCAGCCCGGGGCCGGTGAGGATCTGCATCTTGCGGTCATTCTTGGCGATCACGAACAGCACGCCGTCGTCGACCCCCTTGCGGCCGAGCTTCCAGGCCTCGCCGACGCGCAGCGAATAATCGAAAATGGCCTCGGGCTGGGTCGTGCCGACGATCAGCACCGCGATCTGCGCGCCCTTCTGCGCTTCGAATTCCTTCAGCCGCGCCGCGATGCGTGCTTCCTCTTCGGCCGACAGCGTCGCCGTCAGGTCGATGACGCGCTTGTCGAGCTTGGGAATGGGCTGCGGATCACCTTCGGCGGCGTGCACCCCCATTGACAAGCATGCCAGCCACGCCAGCACGAGCATGAACACCCGCGCGAACAGAGGGCGGGTGTTCATGACAGATGTCGCGGCAGGCCCGGCCGGCTCACGAAAGCGGGATTACTTGGACGGCGCGGGTGCGGGCGCGGTTGCGGGTGCGGGCGCCGGTGCCGGTGCGGGCTTGGCGCCAAAATCCACCTTCGGCGCGACCGAGATGGCCTTCTCGTTTTCGACCGTGAATTGCGGCTTGACGGCGTAGCTGAAGATCATCGCGGTCAGGTTGGTCGGAAACTGGCGGGTCAGCACGTTGTACTGCTCGATCGATTCCGTGAAGCGCTTGCGGGCAACGGTGATGCGATTCTCCGTGCCTTCCAGCTGCGATTGCAGCTCGCGGAAATTGGCGTCGGATTTCAGTTGCGGATAATTCTCCGCCACCACCAGCAGCCGCGACAGCGCGCTCGACAGGTCGCCTTGGGCCTTCTGGAAGTTCTGCATGGCCTGCGGATTGTTCACGACGCTTTCATCGATCTTCATCTGGCCGACGCGGGAACGCGCCTCGGTGACGCCGAGCAGCACGTCTTTTTCCTGCTGGGCATAGCCCTGCACGGTGGCCACCAGATTGGGGATCAGGTCCGAACGCCGCTGGTACTGGTTCAGCACCTCGGCCCAGGACTTCTTGACCGCCTCATCCTTGGTCTGGAAATCGTTGTACCCGCAGCCGGAGAGTGACAAGACCGCCGTCAAACCCAACAACAAAGCCCATTTGCGCATGTTTGCTCCTGTGAAAAAAGCGGGCGACCACATGATCGCGCCTGATAAGTGTGTCCGATTCTAGTCTTTGCAAGCCCCGCCGTGCGGGCCGGCGACGAATCAGCCTGCCTTCGCGACGAACACCCGTTTGGCGAACATCAAATCCTCCCACGCCTTCAGCTTGTCCGGCAGATTGCGCAACAGGTAGGCGGGATGGTAGGTCGCGATGACGGGAATGCCGCGATATTCATGCTGCTTGCCGCGCATCGACGCCATGCTGGCCTCCGAGCCGGTCAGGCGCGTAAGCGCGATCTTGCCCAGCGCCACAATCAGTTTTGGCTGAATCAGGTCGATCTGCCGGTCGAGCAGCGGCGCACACGCCAGCGACTCTTCCGGCGAGGGATTGCGGTTGCCCGGCGGCCGGCACTTCACCACGTTGGCGATATAGACTTCGCGGCCCCGCTGCAGGCCGGTGGCCGCCAGCATGGCATCGAGCAACTTTCCCGCCTGACCGACGAAGGGCTCGCCCTGCTCGTCTTCCTCCGCGCCCGGCCCCTCGCCGACAAACAGCCACGGCGCCTCAACCGCGCCGACGCCCAGCACCGCCTGCCTGCGCTGCTTGCACAGTCCGCAAGCCTGGCAAGCCGCCGCTTCCGCTTTCAGGCCCTGCCAATCGAGCGTGCCGATGCGCGCCACCCGGGCCGGGTCCGGCGCGGGCAACGCTGATGGCGCCGCGGCGCGTGGCGATGGCGCGGACCGGACCGGCTGGGCCGACGCTGCCGTCCGCCGCGCCGGCTCCGCCACGTTTGTTTTTGCGGCGGGCACCGCCACCGTAGTTGCCACCGTGCTTGCCGCCGTACTTGCCACCACAGTTGCCGCCGGATGTGCCGTTCGCCGCTGCAGTTCAATGAACGGCCACAGTTCCATCTCGCGCAGCGTGTCTTCGCTATAAGGAAGGTTCATAGGATCTTCGGCGCCAGGTTCATTCCCAGGAACAACGCGTCCTCGCGGCCGGCGACCGCCGGATAGTATTCCCGCCGCAGGCCCAATTGCCGGAAACCGAAGCGCTCATACATGCGCCGCGCAACGATATTCGACGGGCGCACTTCCAGGTAGAGCATCTCGAGGCGCTGCCGGCGCAGCCCGTCAATGAGATGCTGCAGGAACCCGGCGCCCACCCCGCGCCGCTGCCAATTGCCGGCCACCGCGAAATTGAGCAGATGCGCTTCTTCCAGCGCGGTCATCATGATGGCGTAGCCGATCAGTTCGCGGCCGGCCCAGCAGCCAGTGCACTCGTAGCCGCTGCCGAGCGAATCGCGGAAGTTGCCGAGGGTCCACGGGAATGCATAAACGTTCGCCTCGATGGCGGCCACCGTCACCAGATCGCGTTCCAGCAGCGGCCGGTATTCCAGCGCGGGCGTCTCGGGCTGGGCAATCACGGCGCTCATGCCGCCGCCTTCTTGAGATGGTGCGCCGCCCGCTCGGCGATCGTCATCGCGACCTTGTTGCGCAGGTAAAGCGGCGCGGCGTGCTCGGGCGAGAGCGCGCTGTCGAGGCCGAGTTTCGCCAGTTGCCGGGCCGCAATCGCGGCCACCTCGCGCGCGCTCGGCAGGGCGTTCAGGGTAACGTGCGCAATCTGTGCGCCATAGCGCGCGGCCAGGCTTGCCGCCAGCGCCGGCACATCGAAACCACTGCCGATGCCGTGCCAGCAATCGCCCGCAATGGCGGGCAACGCGTCCGGCTTGACGAGCATTGGTGCCACTTCAGCCGTCCAACCGGTCGCGTCTTCCGAACGGCAATACGCGGCAACGTAAATTTCCCCCATGCGCGCATCGAGCGCGACGACCACTTTTTGCGCGCCACTCTGCTCCGCCAGCGCCATCTGCGTCGGCACCGGCACGACCCCCTTGCCGCCGCCGAACGCCAGCCCCTGCGTGAGCCCGCAGGCGATGCGCACGCCGGTAAACGAGCCCGGCCCCTGGCCGAAAGCGACCACGTCGAGGTCGGCCAGATCGGTGCCGGCATCCGCAAGCAATTCGTACATCAGCGGCAAGGTCAGTTCCGAATGGCGCTGCCCCGCATCCACCTCGCGCACAAACACCTCGTCGCCCAGCCTGATGGCGAGCGACAGGCGTTCAGTGGATGTTTCGAGGGCGAGGAGCTTGTAGGCAGGCATGTGGGACGTGACCCGTGAAGTTCCCATTATCCAAGAATCAGGAACTCATGACATACCGAATGGACTGGTGAAGTTCCGCAGTGATCCTTCATTGCGCCGGAATCCGCCGACCACTTCCCCTCTTACCAAACAGGAACAGAGCGGAATCTTCCGAACGCTTTCCCTCTTTTCCAATCGGCAGCTGAAGGAATTTCCCTGACCACTTCCCCCTTTGAAAAAGGCGGGTAAAGCAGGGATTTCGCGCCGCATGCGGCGCGCCTGCGCAACGGCGACCCAATACAATCGGCCGCGCAGCCTGCAAGGCCGAGGAGGATTTTCTAACCACTTCCCCCTTTTCTAAAGGGGGACCGAGGGGGATTTCTATCCATTTCCCCCTTTTCAAAAGGGGGACCGAGGGGGATTTTCCAACCACTTCCCCCTTTGAAAAAGGGGGACCGAGGGGGATTTTCGGTCGCAACCGTTGTACCAAACCATTCACCCCACGACCTAAAACTTCCCACCCCAAGGCATCACCGGCACCGTGGAAATACTATTCGCCGGCGCACCCTCAATCAGCTTCCGGCTGATCGCCAGATACACCAGTGTCCGGTTCGCTTCATCCCACAAGCGCACGATGCGGGTCTCCTTGAAGAGGATCGACGTATCCTCGCTGAAAACGGTCTCGTCGCTGGGCAACTTGGCCGGCAAGGTGATCGGGCCGGTCTGGCGGCAGGCCAGCGAAAATTGCGACGGATCCTGCGCGAGCCCGAGCGTGCCGGAGACACCGCCGGTCCGCGCCTGGCTGACGTGGCCTTTGACTGGCGCAGCGCGATCGTGGCGGTCGG
>JBDTSU010000263.1:0-5229 GCA_039930965.1 Betaproteobacteria bacterium | reverse complement strand
GATGCTGTCACGCCGTCATCGCCGGTGAGGGTACAGGCCCACAGTCCGACGCTGAAGCCGGCCTGCTCGTCCGCGTAGGCGACGTTCTTTCGGGACACCGGCAAGCCGCTGCTGGTGAGCAACTCGGCAGGCAGCGAGAACGGGCATTGCTCCATCGTCGCATCGGGATCGACCTTGACGGTGCCGGCAGCAGGGCGGGCCAATATTAAATGGTCGGTGCGACCATCGCGTGAAATTCTGAGCGGGCTCATGATGGACTAGAAATAGCGGACCCAGGCTTGTTTGGAAGAGTGTTTGAAGCGCGCGAACGCGCGCGTTGGAAAGTACAACAAGGGAATCAGCACGAAGGCGATGGCCCATATCTGCCAGTAGTTTTCAACGCCGACCCGCTGCCCATGGGTCGGGCCGATTGCCGCGAGCATTGCCGTCTGCATGATCAGCAATACGTACAGGTGGAGCAGGTAAAAGAACATCGGTACGCTGCCGAATACGACCATTGCCCGCATGAACCAGTTGTCCAGCAATTCGAACCATGCCAGGACCAGACATCCCCCGCCGATCGTGAACAACAGGAAATCGAGCGACGGCGGGTACTTGGTGTAATTCACAAACGACATGACCGTTTGCAAAAAGCTTTCGCCGGCCACCCACGGCAGCGTCTCGCCGTAGATGTTGAATCCGCGAAGAACGGCCAGTAGCGCCAGGCTGCCAAGCCCCAGGCCGATCAGCGCGCGCCGGCGCCGGTCGCCGGGCATGGAACGGGCGAACAAGGGGCCGGCGAGGTAACCGAGCAGGATGGTGCCGATCCACGGCAGCAACGGGTATGAAACCTTGATCTTGAACGGTCCGTCGGCGATCAGGAAACCGCGGTCATGCAATATCGTCCAGGCGGTGTAGCCTGCCTCGCCGGGTTGGAAGTTGATGGGTGTCAGCAGGTTATGGCCGAACACGAGCACAAACGCAATCACCCCCAGTACCCAGCCCGGCAGGCGGTGCAACAGCGCCAAAGCGATCATGCTGAGGCCGATGACCCAGATCACTTGCAGGAACAGAATGGTCGGCGGAAATATCCCGTACCAGGCGAAATTCACCAGCGTCAGTTCGAGAAAGATCAGGAACATGCCGCGCTTCAATAGAAAGCCGGTGGCCGAACGCGGCGTGCCCGAGGCGGGGTGTCCATACAGCCATGCCGACAACCCGGTCAGGAAGACGAACAGGGGCGCACAGAAATGCGCCGCGATCCGGGTGAAGAACATCATCGGTTCGCTGCCGGCAACGGTCAAGGGATCGGTAATCGGCACATGCGCGAAAAAGTTTTCGCGTACGTGGTCGAAAAGCATGATGAGCATGATCAAGCCACGCATGGCGTCGATGGTCGCAATGCGGGTACGAGTCTGGGTATTGACTTGCGCAGCCACTGCCGGGTTTTCCGCGTAGGGCACTGTTCCAATGGCATTGCTGGTCATATTCATATGGGTGTACCTGTACGGACTGGCAGCATGTCGAAACACGCGCCAAAGAGAAGCCTGGCGCGAGGGTCCCGGATAAGCTAGAAAAGATAGTCTTCCCGTGGAAATAATTCTGCCTATTTTGCCGATCTGGCGAAATTAATCGTGCAAAAACGCCAGCGATTCGGCATTTTCACAGGCATGTCCAAAGGCATGGACGGCCACGCCGTGTCCTGGAACAGGGCCCCGTGGCGCGCGCGGAAGACAACCCGGGTGCTACAATTCTCGCGCAATGCCAAGAGTGCCGACCCCGGGAAACGCCGATGATGGATAGTTCCAGGCTCGCGTCCGGCCTCAATCCCGAATTTCAACGATTCTGGAGTCATGTACATGACCGGGCCACTCAAACTGGATCGCATCGACATCAACATCCTGGCGTATTTACAGCGCAATGGTCGCGTGACAAACGTTGATCTTGCCGATGCTGTCAGCCTGTCTCCCAGCCCTTGCCTGCTACGGGTCAAACGGCTTGAAAAAGCCGGCTACATTACCGGCTACAACGCCCACATCGATATCGCCAAACTGGGTGAGACCGTCGTCGTATTCACGCAGGTCACGCTGTCGGACCACCACCGGGAGGACTTCGCCAAATTCGAAGCAGGCATTGGCGCCGTCGATGAGGTGATCGAATGCCACCTTATCAGCGGCGGGTATGACTATTTGCTGAAGTTCATGACGCGCGGCGTTTCACATTACCAGTCCGTCATTGAACATATCCTCGAAAGCGACCTGGGCGTCACGAAATACTTCAGCTATATCGTCATCAAGTCGCCGATCGTGAAGATGTATTACCCGCTCGGCAAGCTGTTCACCCGGGGTCGCGACAGCGAGTCCTAGTTGCCTGCAGAGTCGGGCCTGTTGACAGCCGCGGGCGAACTCAATCCTCCGCTTGCCGCAAGGGCTTGAACCGCGGAGACCACAGAGAACACGGAGAAATCCGAAACGCTTTTGCACTTCCTCCGCGTTCGCCGTAGGGTGCGCAATGCACACCGCTGTCGTATATGCATGAGCGCTGGTGCGCGCTGCGACCCGATCGACTGTGACCGAGGGGAATCCCTTCGTCTCAAAAAAACAATTAGCGAAGGGCTTCCCGATCGATCGTGGCTCGCCGGCACGGCGAAGTCCCTTTGTATTCCCGCTGCGAAAAACAATTCTGCTTGCGCCACGTCAATTTTGACATTTTCGAGTCAATAGGCGCGGCACTTTGGCATTTTGTACACCGCGCGCCGAATATATTAAAAAAGCGCCGGAAAACGGGTGCCTGGACTCTGTTCCGGTGTGCCGAAGCGGCTACAAAAGATGCTGTGGTTTTTTTGATGTATTTCATTTTTTGTACAAGACCCGCCGGAATTACTGGTTGATGCTTGCGACCAACAGAAATCAGTCTGCGTTTCAGGCTACCAGCACTTTCATTCACTTATTAAGGAGTCCGCCTTGTCCACTTCACGCCATCTACGCTGCGCATTGGTTCTCGCCGCTGCCGGACCATTGAGTACCGTTTCGTTGTTCGCTCAAACTGCGGCCGTGCCTGCGCCCGACTCCAATGCCCAGGCTCTCGAAAAGGTTGAGGTCTCCGCGCAGCGCGCGCAGTATCGCGGTGATGTGGCGGTCGAGGATCTTCCTCAGTCGGTCCAGGTGCTTTCCGGAGAAACATTGAAGCAGCTCGGCGCCGTCAAGCTGAACGATGCACTCGATCTGGCGGTGGGCGTGGCGCGGCAGAATACCTTCGGTGGCTTGTGGGACGGGTTCGCCATTCGCGGCTTCGCCGGCGACCTGAATGTCCCTTCGGGCTATCTCGTCAACGGCTTCAATGGCGGCCGTGGGTACGGCGGGCTTCGCGATACTTCTTCCATCGAAAGGATTGAAATCCTCAAAGGACCCGGCTCGGCACTCTTCGGACGCAGCGAGCCAGGCGGCACCGTGGCCATGACCACCAAGAAGCCGCAATTCAGGCCCGAGGGTAGCATCTCGTTCGCGGCAGGAAGCTACGACTTCAAACGCATCGAGGGCGACTACACGACGCCGCTGAACGACACGACTGCGGTGCGCATCAACGGTGCCTTCGAGGATGCCGACAGCTACCGCGATACCGTGCATACAAAGCGCACGTTCGCCTCACCGTCGATCCTGTCCAAGATCAGCAAAGATACGACGATCTGGTATGAACTTGAATATTCCAAGCAGGAGATTCCCTTTGACCGCGGCGTGATGGCAGTCAACGGCGTGCTGGGTGTCATCCCGAATTCGCGCTACCTCGGCGAGCCTGGCGACGGACCGACAGTGGTCAAGGTCCTCGGCCATCAAGCGGAGCTGCAGCACAATCTGGGCAAGAATTGGGTACTGCTCGTTGGCGGTGCCTATCGGACTACCGAGCTCAATGGCATTGGCCAGAATCCGGAGTTCGCCGCGGCTCGCAACCGGTTTTTCACCGATGGACAGACGCTTGCCCGCCAGCGGCGCTTCAGCACCTATGAGTCCGACGACACGGTCGGACGCGTGGAGGTGAGCGGTGGATTCAAGACGGAAAGCGTGGGCCACCACATCCTGTTCGGCGCCGACTACGAGAATTTCAAGCTGGATCGCCTGCAGACACGGTATCGCCCACCGGCCTTCAATGCCGGCACGACCCTCGCCGTCGCCAACGCGGTCAATATCTTCAATCCGATTTACGGCAATGCGCCGGCGGCCAACCAGAACGTGTTCAACGACACAGAGACGGACAAGTCGTACGGGATCTACCTGAACGACCAGATGGACCTCACCAAGGCGCTCAAGCTCCGGCTGGGCGGCCGATACGACTCGTTCAAGCAGGCGATAGACAATCGCCTGGCGACCCTGCAACCCCCGCAGCAGGACGTCACGAAATTCAGTCCGAGCGCTGGCCTAACATACAAAGTGTCCGATACGATCAGCCTCTACACCGCCTTCGCCAAGGGCTTCCGCCCCAACACGGGTTTCGACGTGCAGCGCAATCCGTTCGCGCCCGAAGAGACAAAATCCGGGGAAGTGGGTGTGAAGTTCCAGTTTCTGGATGGCGACGTGAGTGGCAATCTCGCGGCCTACAAGATGAAGAAGACCAACGTCATCACGGCGGATCCAAACAACGCCGGACAGTCGATCGCGATCGGCGGGGCAGAGAGCAAGGGCATCGAGTTTGACCTCTCCGGCCGGCTTCCGGGCCAGGTCACCGTAATGATCTCCTATGCGTACACGGATGCGATCTCGACCTCGAATGTCCTTGATCCCGACTTCGGCCGCGTCGTGGCTGCGGGCGATCCCCTGATCAACATCCCGAAACAAAATGCCAGTCTGATGCTGCTGAAGGACTTCGATGTCTCGGGGCACAAGCTCACGGTGGGGGGCGGGGCGAAATACGTCAGCCGCAGCCTCGGTGAGACCGGCACGAAGTTCTTCCTCCCCGGGTACACGTTGTTGAGGCTGCTGGCGACCTACGAGGTGACGAGAAACTTCAGCGTGACCGGCGAGGTGACGAATCTGACAGACAAGGTCTACTACCCTGCGTCGTTCGCGGCGCTCTGGGTTTCGGCCGGCGCCCCACGCCAGTTTCAGATTCGCGCGACATACAAGTTCTAAGGCAGAGTACGGTCAACGCGCTGCAACCCTGCGGCGCGATGACCGGCCAGCCCTGGAGCGCGCGTCCGCCCGCATGCGTAGCCAAATCATCATTTGTCTTTTCGTCACGTTGCTGTTCCAGGCTATC
>JBDTSU010000262.1:0-5233 GCA_039930965.1 Betaproteobacteria bacterium | reverse complement strand
GGAGTACGAAGTACAAATTGGATTTCACAAAGATGACCGTTGCAAGAGTGAAAATGGTAACGAAAAGGGGCCGACCCATGAAATGTGCAGGCTAGAGTCTCATTGATGGGAATTTCTCAAGACCTCCGATCGTGCTGAGCCGGTCGAAGCACATTTGAGGTATGTTGCCAGCCGCCGCATGCTTGAAGCGATGAGCGACCGGGAACAAGGATTCGCGCAATTCCGATACTCGCCATCACAAAAGCTCATCGCGCATTTCTCCCGTTAAACTTCCCAGATGCTTGATCTCGCCACCACCCGCCGTCTCGAAGAACTTACCCTCAACACCTCTCCCGCCGTTCATCAATCGCTCTACGATGGCTGGCTGTTGCGGGCGTCCGGGACCGACACGCGCCGTGCCAACAGCGTCACGGCGATGCAGCCTTCCGCGCTGCCGCTCGACGAGAAAATTGCCTACAGCGAAGCCTGGTACCGCACCTACGGGCAGCCGGCGATATTCCGCCTCACCGAGGCGCTGGCGCCGCCGGAACTTGATGGCCTGCTGGCGGCGCGTGGCTATTCGCTTGAGGTGGAAACCTGGGTCATGACGATCGATCTCGCCCACGGCATTGCGCCGGGCACCTATGCCCTGCCGGCGGGCGCCAAGATGCTCGAGCGCAGCGAAAGCGAAGGGCTCGATGACGTGCACCGCATGAAGGCCGTCAGCCCCGAATTGCATGCGAAAGACGTGCGCCGCCAGGCGCTCTGGAAGGGCCCGCAGATATTTTTTTCCCTGAAGACGGCGCATGGCGTCGCCTCCACCGGCATGGCCAGGCTGGAAGCCGGTCATTTGGGCATTTTCAACATGCGCACCGCCAGCAAGGCGCGCGACAAGGGCTACGCGACGATTATGGTTGCCTACCTGCTGGCGTGGGGGCTTGAACAGGGCGCCCGGACTGCATTCCTGCAGGTGGATCAAGCCAACCTGCCGGCCATCGCGGTGTACAGGAAGTTTGGCTTTTCACCGGTGTATGCCTATTGGCATCGCGTGCAGAAAACGGTTTGAGCGGGACGACGATGTCTGCTCCGGAAGGCATGGCGCTCCTGCAGGCGGGAAACCTCCGCGATGCCGAACTGCGATTCCGATCCGCGCTCGGGCGCGATGTGCGCGACGCGCAGGCGCTGCTGGGCCTGGGCATCATCGCGCACCAGACCGGGCACTTTGCCGCCGCGCTGGAATTGTACGATCGCGCCCTCGCGGCCGATCCCGCCCTCGCGGCCGCGCAGGTCAACCGCGGCAATGCGCTGGCGGCCATGCAGCGATATGCGGAGGCGGTGGTTGCCTTTGAGGCGGCGCTGGCACTTGCCCCGGCGCTGCCGAGCGCCCTCATCAACCTCGCCACCGCGCTGCATGCGCTGGGCCGGCTCGATGAGGCCGTCGCCGCGCTCGAACGCGCGCGGACCCGCGAACCCGGCTCGCCGGAACTGCTGAACAACCTCGGCAATTTCTATAAGGACCAGGGCCGCCTCGGCGAGGCACTGGCGTGTTACCGGCGTGTGCTTGAATTGAATCCGATGATGCAGCAGGCAGCCAGCAACCGCCTCGCCGCGCTCAAAGTCGATGCCTCCCTGACGCCGCGGCAACTGCTCGACGAACACCGCCATTGGTCGAACTGGTTCGAAGCGGTCTCCGCCCATGCGCCGTTGCTGGCAAATACGCCGGACGCGATACGCCGGCTGCGCATCGGCTATGTCTCGCCGGATTGCCACACCGCCATCCCGGCGTTTCTCGATGGCGTCATCGCCGCGCACGATCGCGGTCAGTTCGAGGTGTTTGGCTACTTCAACAATCCGCCCGACCCGCGGCGCCTGCAGGCGCTGGGCGTGACCGACCGGGCCCGCGTCATGCGCGGCCGCGACGACCAGCAGGTGGCCGCGCAGATTCATGACGACGCCATCGACATCCTCATCGATATCGCCGGGCACACCGGCCACAACCGGCTCGGCGTGTTCGCCCGCCGCCCGGCGCCGGTGCAGATCACCTGGCTGGATTACCTGTGCACCACCGGCCTCGCGGCGATGGACTATCGCATCACCGACGCGGTGGCCGATCCGCCGGGCAATGAGGCATTTCATTGCGAGCAACTGTTGCGCTTGCCGCATACACAGTGGTGCTGGCAGGCCGATGCCGGCGCGCCCGAGGTCTCGTCACTGCCCGCAAACCGGTGCGGGCATATTACCTTCGGCTCGTTCAACAATGCCCAGAAACTCACCGATGACACGCTCGGCCTGTGGCGCCGATTGCTGGCGATGGTTCCCACGGCGCGGATACGGTTCGCCGGCATTCCCGAGGGGGCCGCGCGCACCCGCGTGCGGGCCGGGCTGGCGGGGGAAGGTCGGGCGAACGATGTCTCGCGAATCGAATTCCTGCCGCGCATGAGTGTTGCCGATTACCGCGCGGCCTTCGCCGACGTCGATATCGCGCTGGACCCGCAGCCGTTCTCCGGCGCCACCACCACGCTCGATGCGCTCTGGCAGGGCGTCCCGGTGCTGACGCTGCCGGGCGCGCGCTCCTGCTCACGCTCAACGGCCAGCCTGCTATCGGCGCTGGGACTTGCCGGCTGGATCGCCGGCGACGAGGCGGATTTTCTGGCGCGCGCCAGCCGGTTGGCGGCGGACACCGCCGGGCTGGCGGAATTGCGCGCGACACTGCGTGAGCGGATGCGCGCCAGTCCGATCATGGACCTGGCCGGATTCAGCCGTGACCTCGATGCCCTGCTGCGGCAGGCCTGGCGCGCATGGTGCGAACAACGTGTCGCGGCCGCCGACCGGCCGGATTGCATGGCCGGCAGTGACGGCGCGCTGCGACACATTCGCGCCGCGCTCGACGCCGGCCGTCAAGATGAGGCACTCGCCATCCTGCAACCGCTCCTGAAAACCCGGCCGCAATGGGAACTCGCCCAGCGCGAACTGGCGCGTGCCTGCCTGGCGTGGTCGCGTGCCCATCCCGCATTCATCGCCGCCTGGCGCCGGCCGTTCGCGCGCATCGAGGCCCCGCAAAGCATTTCCGCCATCGTCTGCAGCATCCGCCCGGAGTACTTCGCCCATATCGAGCGCGTGCTGCGTGAACAGTTCGCGCGCCACAAGTTTGAGCTGATCGGCATCCACGATGCGCGATCGTTGTGCGAAGCCTATAACCGCGGCGCCGCGCGCGCCAGCGGTGACATCCTGATTTTCTGCCACGACGACATCGACATCGTCCACGCCGATTTCGGCGAGCGCCTGCTGCGACATCTCGAGTCATATGACGTTATCGGCGTTGCCGGCGCGAGCAAGCTGGTCAATGCCGACTGGGGGCACGCCGGCCCGCCGCATGTGCACGGCCAGATTGTCCATAAGCCGCGCGGGCAGGAAGATTTTCTCTATTTCTGCGCGGGCCTGCAGGCGCCGGTGATGGAAAACCAGCAGGCGCTCGATGGCGTGTTCATCGGCATGCACCGCAAGGTCTGGGAGGCGCTGCGATTCGATGAGGCCAGCTTCGACGGCTTTCACGGCTACGACATCGATTTCACCTATCGCGCGTATCGGGCAGGCCACCGGCTGGCCGTGCCGGCCGACCTGCTGCTGATTCATTTCTCCACAGGCGGGTATGATCTCGGCTGGCAGGCCGGCAATCTCAGGTTCCTGCGCAAATTTGCCACGCTCTCCAACCTGCCCGCCATGCGCCGACACGCTCATCTGCACGTAAAATTCAGCACGCTCGAACCGATCGAGCGCCTGCATTGCGGACTTCTCCACCATCACTTCGGCGCCTGACCACTCTCCCCATGGATGACAAAGACATCACCCTCCTGGCCACCCAAGTCGGCGCCGCGCTCAAAGGCCGCGGCCTCATGCTGACGACGGCGGAATCCTGCACCGGCGGCGGAATCGCCGAGGCGATCACGCGCGTGCCGGGCTCATCGGCGTGGTTCGACTGTGCCTTTGTGAGCTATAGCTACGAGGCCAAGACCGCCATGCTAGGCGTTCACCGCGACATACTGGTCGATTTTGGCGCGGTCTCCGAAGAAACCGCGCGCGAGATGGCCGACGGTGCGATTTCCCGCTCCCGCGCCCAGGTGGCGGTGGCGGTCACCGGCATCGCCGGACCGGACGGCGGCATGCCCGACAAGCCGGTCGGCACCGTCTGGTTCGCTTGGAAATTTCCAAAAAAACCCGTTATTTCAGAGGTTTGCCATTTCAGCGGCGACCGTGCCGCGATTCGCATCCAGACGATCGTCCATGCCCTGACCAAGTTGCTGCATAATCTCAGCTGATCTGCCGTTCGGCAGTCTTTCGCGCAAAATTCGCGCAAAAAATCCTTGCATTCGGTTTTTCTTTTCGGTACTGTACGGAAATACAGGCTGTATTCATTTACAGTCTTTTCGAAAGTCTCATTTCCATCCCCCTCGAATTTCCAACTACCGGGAGCAAACCATGAACATGATGAAAGAATCCTTTATGGACGAAAACAAATCGAAGGCACTGCAAGCTGCGCTTTCGCAAATCGAAAAGCAGTTTGGCAAGGGCTCGATCATGAAAATGGGCGATGGCAATGCCATCCCGGACATCATCGCGGTCTCCACCGGTTCGCTGGGACTGGACATCGCCTTGGGTATCGGCGGCCTGCCGCGCGGCCGTGTGTGTGAAATCTACGGCCCGGAATCGTCTGGCAAGACCACGCTCACGCTTCAGGTCATTGCCGAAATGCAAAAAACCGGCGGCACAGCCGCCTTCATCGATGCCGAACACGCGCTCGATCCGCAATACGCTGCCAAGCTGGGCGTCAATATAAACGACTTGCTGATCTCGCAACCGGACAACGGCGAGCAGGCCCTGGAAATCGCCGACATGCTGGTGCGTTCCGGCTCGGTCGATATCGTGGTGATCGATTCCGTCGCGGCATTGACGCCGCGCGCCGAAATTGAAGGCGAGATGGGCGACCAGTTGCCCGGCCTGCAGGCGCGGCTGATGTCGCAGGCGCTGCGCAAGCTCACCGCCAACATCAAGCGCTCCAACACGCTGGTGATTTTCATCAACCAGATCCGCATGAAGATCGGCGTCATGTTCGGTAGCCCCGAGACCACCACCGGCGGCAACGCGCTCAAGTTCTACGCCTCGGTGCGTATCGATATCCGCCGCACCGGCTCGATCAAGAAGGGCGAGGAAGTGATCGGTTCCGAAACGCGCGTGAAGGTCGTGAAGAACAAGGTCG
>JBDTSU010000261.1:0-5234 GCA_039930965.1 Betaproteobacteria bacterium | reverse complement strand
CAATGCGCCGATGCCGGCCGACGCCGAAATGAGGCTCGACAACAGTGCGACCGGAATGAACAGCACAATCACGTCGCGCGCGCGATCAAGCTGTTTCCGAAAGTCCAGGACCCGCGTGGCCAGCCAGGCGCCGGCCACGGCTTCCAGGGTGTTGCCGGCGGCCATCAAGGTGGTGGCCGCGAGGCTGTTTTCCGGAAGCAGCAAGGCGAAAAACGCACCAGTGAAAATGCCCGGCCACAAACGCATGCCATATAGAATCATCGCTGCAAAGCCAATCCCCGACGCCGGCCACAGCGAAACGGCATTGGGATGGATATCGATCAACGTGAGCGCGAACCGGGTCGCGACGAAGTAGATCACCGCCACCATCAGAATGGGGCGTATCGTTATGAAAGCTGCATGGATGCGCTGCGGCATCGGCGTTTTGGGGATCGTCACTCGTCGCGTGGGAACGGAACCGGATCAGCTGTCAATTTACGCTGCCCCCTGTAAAACTGCCACTCCCGATACAAGACGTTGACCCGGATGATGCCCCCGGGCACCAGGCGCGAGGTGCCGGACCAGCCATCGAAACGGGTGCGAGAAAATTGAGGTCGCCCGGAGAACTGCGGCGCACGCGGGGTCCGTCAACCCACTTTCCGCCAGCCCTCCGGATACCGTCCGGCATCCTTACTCGATGCCCAGGCGATCCAACCGATAACGCAGACTGCGAAAAGTGATGCCCAGGACTTTTGCGGCCGCGGTCTTGTTGAAACGCGTGAGTTCCAGCGCCTTGAGTATCTGTTCACGTTCAATCTGGTCGAGGTATTCGTGCAGCGGCAGGCTTCGCTCACCCGACAGCATCGAGGCGGCGCTCCCAGGCGCCGCGCTTTCTTCGGTCAGATACAGGTCGGCTTCACGTATCTGCTTGCCATCGCAAAGCGCCATCGCGCGCTCAAGGATGTTTTCGAGTTCGCGGACATTGCCGGGATAGTCGTAGCCTTTCAGCGCGCGCATGGCGTCTTCGCCGAGTTCCGGTTGTGCGGTGCCGGATTGCTGCGCGATGCGCTCCAGCACGAGCTTGACCATCAGCGGAATGTCCTCGGGGATTTCGCGAAGGCTCGGCATCTTCAGTTCAATCACGTTCAGCCGGTAAAACAGATCCTGCCGGAATTCACCCGCCGCCACTTTTTCCGTGAGATTCTTGTGGGTCGCGGAGATGATCCTGAAGTCAACCGCGAGCTCGGCCGTATCGCCGACTTTGCGCACTTTCTTTTCCTGGATGACGCGCAGCAGCTTGACTTGCATGGCAAGCGGCAGGTCACCGACCTCGTCCAGAAACAAGGTGCCGCCATCGGCCGCATGCAGAAATCCGTCCTTGTCGGTGTCCGCCCCGGTGAACGCGCCCTTGCGGTAACCGAAGAATTCACTCTCCATCAGGTTCTCGGGTATCGCACCACAATTGACCGCGACAAACGCGGCATCGCGGCGCGCCGATCCGGAATGTATCAGGCGCGCGGCGACCTCCTTGCCGGTGCCGGATTCGCCGGCGATGTAGACAGGCGCCTGGCTGCGCGCCAGCTTGGCAATCATGTCGCGTGCGCGCTGGATCGGTGCGGACTCACCGAGGAGGCGGGGACCCGCAACGAGCGGCTGCGTGCCGGCGGCGGCCGGCTGATTGCCGCCTGACACCCCCGCCGCACCGGCTTGTCCCCGCTCGCCACCGCCATTACGGCGTCCGCGTTCTCCGCGGTCTGCGACCGGCATGGGCAAGTTCAACGCGGACGTAATGACCTCGCGAAGTTGCTTAAGCTGGATGGGTTTGGAAATATAGTCGAAGGCACCCGCTTTCAGCGCCGACACCGCGTTGTCGGTGCTGCCGTAAGCGGTAATGACCGCCACCGGCGTATTGCCGTGGTTCGCGGCGATATGCGCGAGCACCGCCAGACCGTCGCCATCCGGCAGGCGCATGTCGGTCAGGCAAAGATCAAAGGCGCGCTCCTTCAGGCGCGCGTAGGCTTCTTCGCAGCTGCGTGCCGCCACCGCCTCGACACCCATGCGCATCAGGGTAAGCACCAGCAATTCGCGGATGTCGGCTTCGTCGTCAACGATCAGGACATGTTTGATAGTCATGTCGATTATGGGCTCCCGGTCATGGTGAGGCGAAAACAAGCGCCTGAATCTGTCGCGCGGCCTTCGACGACGCATTCCAGCCTCGCGCCGTTAACGTCCGCGAGTTCCCTGGCAATATACAGCCCCAGGCCCGTGCCGCGTGTGTCGGTGGTGAAGAACGGTTCAAACAGGTGCTGCAGCACTTCGGCGGAAAGTCCCGGCCCGTCGTCGATCACGTCCAGGGTCACCGTGCCGGGCAGCGTGCCGGCGTGAAGCGAGATCCTGGTGCTGCCCGGCCGACCGCTGCCGTGGTGACGCGCGTTTCGCGCCAGATTCCACAGCACCTGGTCGAGATGGCTGCGGTCAAACACCGGCCGCGTGCGGGTATGAATCGTGAGATCGATTGCGTTGGCAGGCAATTTTTCGTTGGCGCAGAAATCCTGCACAAATCGCTCAAGGTAGGTGCGCGCATCGAGGGGCTCGGGGTGGGCACGATCGCGGCGGTTAAGGTACAGCACCTCCTCGACCATGCGATCGAGGCGGTGCGCGTTGTCGCGGATGATGGTCAGCAGACGGGTGTCTTCCGCGCGCCGCGCGCTTTGTTCGCTGTCTTCCTGCAATAACTCGGCGGCGTGATTGATGCTTGAGAGCGGGTTGCGAATTTCGTGCGCGATACTCGCCGTCAGCCTGCCAAGCGCAACCAGTTTCATTTGTTGTGCCTGGGCCCGGATACGACTGGCGTCTTCAATAAACACCACGGTTGGCGCGGGCCGCGTCTTGCCGATGGCGACAAAGCGCACCTGGTAATCTTTTTGGGTCTTCTGGTCGCGCATCATGGAAAAGATGCGTTCCGGATCGCGCCGCCACTCTTCCAGCAGGATCGCGAGGTGCGGCGACGCCTCCGCCAGGGTGCGGCTGCCCGCAAATTTCAGGCCGCCGATCAACGCTTCGCTTTGCGGATTGTGCTGGCGAATCAGGCCCTTTTCATCGACCACGACAAAGCCGTCCTGCATGTCCCGTATCACCAGTTCGTTGATCTGCGCCAGGTTGGCCAGGTCGACACCTCTTTCTTCGGCAATCTGCTCGGCCCCACGGGCATATTTGGCGAGTGTGTATCCCAATCCGGCAATCAGGAAATAGCTTCCTGCCAGCAGCCCGGTTTGCAGGAAATCAGCGGCTGGCGCGTCGTGGGACAGGAATTGCCACGATTGCTCAAGCAATATCGCCAGCGCGGCAATGGCCGCGTGAAAATAGGCAATCCGGCCGCGCGCCACCAGTCCCGAGGCGGCCAGCGTTACCAGCAGCAATAGCCCGATCCCGCTCTTGACGCCGCCCGCGGCATGCATGAGCAGCGTCATGCTGACGACGTCGACGACCACCTGCGCGGTCAAATGCAGCGCCGGGCGCGGCAGGCGAAGGTTGGCCAACCCAAGCATGCCGACGGCTGCCATGAAATAGAACGCAAGCGACCACAGCGCCAGCGCCGGGGAGGCGGCGATCAGCAGCTGGTAGCGCTGGAACCCCCACACCGATACCATCAGCGTGACGGCGATGATGACCCGATAGACGCAAAAGGTCACCAGCGAACGCCACACCGTTTCGGTCTGCCGGAACACGGCAGCGGAGATGACTTCTCCCCCGCCGGCGGCAGGCGCGTTGCGGGTAAGCGTACTCAACACGCCGTTGGTCCGGTCACACGGATTGCCGATGCTGGCAACGCTGCGGCGTGCGGCAGGTACGTTTGCCGTCGAGTTGGGCACTGTCGGATTCCGGCATGTATACCCCGCACAGATCGCATTTCACCATCTGTTCGGGCACGTCAGGCGTGGCGTCCCGTCCATCGTCCTGGTCAGGCCGTCTGAGGAGCCCCCTGAAAACCAGCCAGCCAACGATCGCCACGGCGAGGAAAAAAAGTATTTTTCCCATAATCTGATTGCAGGTCATTCCCGGCCAATGAACTAAACGTCGTCATCGTAACGCAGACCGGGAGCCTGCACCGGAAGATGTCGTCGCAGACAACATTGACCCGGGAATCGAGCTGCCGGGCCACGATGCAATGAGATACCGTCGATCGGCATTTACAACGCGGGAATGTCCGAATTTCCGCCAATGATTCATCGCGCGGTGAAAAAAAACCGGCTTGCGCCGGCATTTTTATCAAATCTGGTCGGGGTGAGAGGATTCGAACCTCCGGCCTCTACGTCCCGAACGTAGCGCTCTACCAGGCTAAGCTACACCCCGATTGGCAGCTGAATGCTCAGTACCTGCGTTCAATCGCGAAAACGCACAATTGTAGCAGAGCATCGCGATAAACGGAATCGTCGAGATGGGCAATCACGGACTCTGCTGCATGTGCCTCGCGGGTCGCCTGCTCGCGCGTGTACTCGAGCGCGCCCGTAGCGTGGATGGCCGCAATCACTGCCGGCATTTCGTCCCGTCCGCCGTGCTCGATGGCCCGGCGGATGGCCGCCTTTTCCAATTCGCTGCCACGCCGCAATGCATGGATCAAGGGGAGCGTCGGCTTGCCCTCCGCAAGATCATCACCAATGTTCTTGCCGGTCTCACCCATTTCACCGGAATAATCAAGCACATCGTCAATCAACTGAAAAGCCGTGCCCAAATGCATGCCGTAACTCGCGATGGCCAGTTCGTCCACGGTTGATGCGTTGCCGAGTATCGCCCCGACGCGACAGGCCGCCTCGAACAGCTTTGCCGTCTTGAACCGGACCACGCGCAAGTATTTTGCTTCGTCGGTTTCGGGATCGTGAATATTCAACAGTTGCAACACCTCACCCTCGGCAATGACGTTGGTCGCTTCCGCCAATACTTCCATCACCTTGACGGATCCGATCGCCACCATCATCTGGAATGCGCGCGAATATAAAAAATCACCGACCAGCACTGCCGCTGCATTGCCAAACTGGGCATTGGCGGTCTTGTGTCCGCGGCGCAAATCCGATTCATCCACCACGTCGTCATGCAACAGCGTCGCCGTGTGGATGAATTCGATAATGGCGGCAAGGTCGTGACAATGCGCCCGCGCGGCGCCAAAATAGTTGCCGGCGATCAGCACCAGCGCCGGGCGCAGGCGCTTGCCGCCGGAATCGATGATGTAATGTGAAATCTGGTTGATCAGGACCACA
>JBDTSU010000260.1:0-5242 GCA_039930965.1 Betaproteobacteria bacterium | reverse complement strand
TGTGCGAGGCGCTGATGCGGCTGGCGCGAACGGTGGCGGCGGCGAGGATTTGACGATGCACTTCGGTATCGGACAGGCTGGCTGGCGCCTCGGGATCCTGCTGCTGTGCGGGCTGGCCGGCCCTGTGCTGGTGCAGGCACAGGCCCAGGCCCAGGCCCAGGCGCCGCGCGCGGAGGCGCGGCCAACCATGATCCGCGTCGTCATGGATGACAACTACCCGCCCTTCATCTTTCGCGATTCGGCCGGCAAGGTGCAGGGTATCCTCGTCGATACCTGGGCGCTCTGGGAAGCCCGCACCGGCATTGCCGTCACGCTGCGCGCCATGGACTGGGCCAAGGCGCAACAGGTCATGCAGGCCGGCGAGGCGGATGTCATCGATACCATCTTTCTGACCGAGCCGCGCAAACGCCTCTACGACTTCAGCGCGCCCTATGCCAAGCTCGACGTGCCGATTTTCTTCCACCAGAGCATCGGCGGGATCGTCAACGCCGATTCTCTGAAGGGTTTCACGGTCGGCGTCAAGGACGGCGACGCCTGTATCGATGTGCTGCGCAAGCAGGGCATCGAGAGCATGCGCGAATTCATCAGCTACTCGTCAGTGATTGCCGCGGCGGGCGCCGGCGAGGTGCGGGTCTTTTGCGTGGACAAGCCGCCGGCGTTGTACCTGCTCAATCAGATGGGCATCGAGAAGGAGTTTCGCCATACGCTGCCCCTGTATACCGGCGAATTTCACCGCGCCGTGCGCAAGGGCAATAGCGCGTTGCTGAATGTGGTTGAAGACGGATTCGCCGGCATCACCGCGGCCGAAAGCCGGCAGATCGAGCAGAAATGGTATGGCGCCGCCATCGAGGGGCCGGCTGCATGGCCGTATGCACGCTTCGCCGCCTATGTCGTGCTGGCCGCGCTGTTGGTAGCGATGGCGCTGGTCGCCTGGAATCTGGCCCTGCGTCGCAACGTGCGGGCAAAGACCACGGCGTTGTCGAACTCGGTCGAGGCCCTCGGTGACGCGAAACGCGCGGCGGAACACGCGCTGGCACAACTGAGCGCCACCTTTGCCGCCATTCCCGACCTGTTGTTCGAGATGGGGCTGGATGGCACTTATTATGACTTCCATTCGTCCAGCGCCGAGTCCCTGGCGGCACCTGCCGATGTCCTGATCGGCACCACCGTATCGGAAGTGCTGCCAGCCGATGCGGCCGAGATCACCATGTCGGCGCTGCAGGAGGCCAATGCGAACGGCAAGTCGCGAGGCAAGCAAATCAAATTGCGCTTGCCGGACGGCGAGCGCTGGTTTGAACTCTCCGTTGCGCGCAAGCCTGTCGAATCCGGGAAAGAGCCGCGCTTCATCGTCATATCGCGCGACATCACCGAACGCAAGCTTGCCGACCTCACCCTGCAGACACGCGAGAATCGCTACCGCTCGCTGGTGGAATGGTCGCCCGACGCAATCGGTGTGCATCGCGGCGGAAAACTGATTTACGTCAACCCGGCGGTCATCAGGTTGCTGGGGGCAAGGACTGCGGAAGAGTTGCTCGGCAAGCCCATCCTCGATTTTGTTCACCCGGACTTTCATCAGGCCGTGCTGACGCGGACCGGTGACAATCTGGCGCGCGGCCTGAACGTGCCGATGGCCGAAATGAGATTTTTCCGGCTCGATGGCGCGGTGATCGAGGTGGAGGTCCAGAGCACCCCCATTGACTTCGATGGCACGCCGGCCATTCACACCGTCTTGCACGATATTACCGCCCGCAAGCAGGCCGAAAAGGCGCTGGGCGCAAGCGAAGCGCGTTACCTGACCATTCTCAACGCATCGCCGGACAATATTACGATCACCGACATGCAGGGCCGCGTGCGCATGGTCTCACCTGCGGGCCTGACGATGGTGGGCTATGAGGGGGACACGGACGTACTTGGCCGCCCGATCACCGATTTCCTCGTCGCCGGAGATCGCGACCGCGCGCTGGCCCATATTTCCCGTTTGTACAAGGGTATCCCGTCGAGTCCGGATGAATACCGGGGACTCCGCCGGGACGGCAGCACCTTTGACGTGGAAGCGAATTTCGATTTCATCCGCGACAGTAATGGTCAGCCCGACGGCATGGTCTTCGTTATTCGCGACATCACCGAGCGCAAGGCCGCCGAAGTGAAAATGCTGCGGGTGTCCCGGCTTTACGAGGCATTGAGCGAATGCAACCAGGCGATCGTGCGTTGCTCGAGCGACGCGGAGTTGTTCCCGCAGATCTGTATCGATGCCGTGAAGTTCGGCGGCATGAAAATGGCGTGTATCGGGCTGGTCGATGAGGGCAGCCGGCAGATCAGGTCGGTCGCGTCATTTGGCGACGGCACCGATTATCTCCGCGACGTGAACGTTACCGTGAACGCCGAAGAGGCGCGGGGCCGTGGGCCCACCGGTACCGCGATCCGCGAGAACCGGGCGGTCTGGTGCCAGGATTTTCACGATGACCCACTCACCGCACCCTGGCAGGAGCGCGCGGCCAGTGTCGGCTGGGCGGCATCGGCGGCGCTGCCGCTGCATCGTTTCGGCGTGGTCATCGGCGCGTTGACCATCTATGCCGGGGAGGTGAACGCGTTCGACGCGGATGTCCGCAAGCTGCTGCAGGACATGGCGCTCGATATCAGCTTTGCGCTCGACAGTTATGCGCGCGATGCCGCGCGCAAGACCGCGGAGGAGGCATTGCGCGAAAGCGAAGCCTTCAATCTCGCCATCCTCGATTCCGTCACCGCCGAGATCGCCGTGCTCGACGGCAACGGCGTGATCATTGCCGTCAACCAGCCCTGGCGGCGCTTTGGACAGGAAAACGGCGCGGAAGCCGGCCAGGCGGGACCGCATGCCGATGTCGGCGCCAATTACCTTGCCGCATCCCGCACGGCTGATGGCGGAATGGGCGACGACGCGCGCGCGGCCTGTGAAGGCATCGAGGCGGTACTGGCGGGGCGCCTGCCGAAATTCCGAATGGAATACGCCTGTCATTCGCCGCAGGCACAACGCTGGTTCAGCATGAACGTCACGCCGTTTGGCCTGCTTGGAAGGGGCGCGGTGGTGGCGCATGCCGACATCACCAAGCGCAAGATATCGGAGCTGGTGCTGCAGCAGACCAACGAGCGGTTTCGAAATCTGGTCGATTCCACCGATGGCATCGTCTGGGAGGCCGATGCGACGACGTTCGTGTTCAGTTTCGTCAGCAGCAACGCGGAACGACTGCTCGGTTACCCGGTGGAAGACTGGCTGCAGCCCGGATTCTGGGCGAGCCACATCCACCCGGACGATCGCGATCAGGCGGTGCAGTACTGCGCCGCCTGCACCGGGCGGATTGAGGATCACGAGTTCGAGTATCGCTTTATCGCCCGGGATGGCCGCGCGGTGTGGATGACTGACATTGTGAAGGTGATTGCTGACGCCGGAAAACCGCATTGGCTGCGCGGGCTGATGGTGGACATCACCGAACGCAAGCGTGCCGAAACGGAAGTGCGCGCGCGGTCGCGTGCGATGGAGCAAAGCCCGGCGTCGATCGTCATTACCGATCGGGAGGGCACCATTGAATACGTGAATCCGCGCTTTGAGGACGTGACGGGCTACAGCAGCGCCGAGGCGGTCGGTGGCAATCCGCGCATGCTCCAGTCCGCGATGACCCCGCCCGAGGTCTACCGGCAAATGTGGGCGGTGATTACGGCGGGGGGCGAGTGGCGGGGTGAGCTGTGCAATCGTCGTAAGAACGGTGAATTGTTTTGGGAATTCGTCGCCATCTCGGGCATTACCGACGAGAAAGGTGAAATTGAACGCTACATCGCGGTGAAAGAAGATATCACCGAGCGCAAGCGCGCCGAGGTTGCGCATGCTGAGCTGGAAGCGCAGTTGCGCGAATCACAAAAAATGCAGGCGATCGGCACGCTCGCCGGCGGCATCGCCCACGATTTCAACAATATTCTCGCCACCATCCTCGGCAACACCGAACTGGCACGCCAGGATATCGGCCCGGATTCCCAGGCGCGGGAAAGTCTGCGGGAGATCGACAAGGCCGCCTCGCGCGCGCGCGACCTCGTGCAGCAGATCCTCTCCTTCAGCCGCCGCCAGCCGACCAGGCTGACATTGCTGTCGCTGGCCCCGGTTGTCGAAGAATCCGTGCGCCTGCTGCGCGCCACCCTGCCGGCACGCATCGTCATCGAAAAACAAGTTGATGCGGCCTTGCCGGCGGTCCTGGCCGACGCGAACCAGATCCAGCAAGTGCTTATCAACCTGGGCACCAACGCGATACAGGCAATGCCCGAACTGCCCGGGCGAATTGCTATCCGGCTGGATACTGTGATGCTCGACGCGGCAATGGCGGACGCCGAGCCGGCCTTGCGCGCGTTGTACGAAAGGCGGCCCGGCCTCACCGTGCGCTTGATCGTGAGCGACGACGGCATGGGCATGGACGCGGACACGCTGGGGAGGGTCTTCGAGCCGTTTTTCACCACCAAGCCGGTGGGAGAGGGCACCGGACTCGGCCTGTCGGTCGTGCACGGCATCGTGAAGGCGCACGAAGGCGTCATTGTTGCCGACAGCCAGGCCGGCAAGGGCGCCCAGTTTACGATCTACCTGCCCGTTGCCGAGCATCAGGCAGCCGCGCCCACGCCTGATGTCGCGGCGGCCGCCCAAGCGCCGAACGTACGCGGCAGCAAACACATCCTCTATATCGACGACGATGAATCGCTGGTATTCCTGGTCAAGCGGCTGATGCAGCGGCAGGACTATGTGGTCAGCGGCTTCACCGACCAGCGCGAGGCGCTCGATGCGCTGCGCGCCAACCCCGCTGCGTTCGACCTGGTGGTGACCGACTACAACATGCCCGGCATGTCGGGGCTGGACGTTGCACGCGAAGTGCGCGCCATCCGCGCCGACCTGCCGGTGGCGGTGGCCTCGGGGTTCATCGACGAGACCTTGCGTGCACAGGCGGCGGGGGCGGGCGTGCGGGAACTGATTTTCAAGGCCAACGCGGTGGAAGACCTGTGCGACGCGTTTGTGCGCCTGGCGCAGGCGGCCTGGGATGAATCGAACGATGGATAGCCGCCGCGGACTTGCCGGCCTTGGGTGCGCCGCTCGCGTACCTGAACATCGGCCTGTGAATGCACATCGCAGTCGTTGCGGCCCATTCATGGTTCGAGGGATTCAACATCAACGGCGAGGCAGTTTTGTGACGTGTTCAGCAGGGAACTTCTATTTACCTCCGTTCGTGCTGAGGTA
>JBDTSU010000259.1:0-5251 GCA_039930965.1 Betaproteobacteria bacterium | reverse complement strand
AAACACAGATATGGATCGCCATCTCTACCTACGTGCTGATCGCCATCGTCAAAAAAAGACTGCATCTGGATCATTCCATGCACGAAATGCTGCGCGTGTTGAACCTGAATATGTTTGAAACTACCCCAATCCACCTCTTGCTTGCCATCTCACCCGCACCGGATAATTCCCTCCTTCCATCAACTCAGGGAAATCTGTTCCAATCGTTGGGACACTAGTGAATCCTCATGTATTTTCTGTTTGACTTACGCCTCCGTCATCGCGCCGTCGCGTTGCTTGGGGCGTTGGTCATGCTGGCAACGCCCCAAGCATTCGGCGCGGCGGAATACATCTTCATTCCCGAAGGAAAGTTGAACAGTGTTCTCGCCGGCGACGCCGATACCGGCCCGGCATCGATCGCCGCGTTCACCATGCGGGCCACTCCCGTCAGTAATGGTGACTATCTTGAATTTGTCAAAACGCACCGCGAATGGCGGCGCGGGAAAGCGCCGGTGGTTTTTGCCGACGGAACGTATCTGCACGCGTGGCAGACTCCGTTGGCATTTGGCGCCGAGATGCGGAACGACCAGCCGGTCACCAATGTCAGCTGGTTTGCGGCCGAGGCATTCTGCGAAAGCGAAGGCGGCCGACTCCCGACCTGGCTGGAATGGGAATTTGTCGCGGCAGCAGACGCAAAGGTACCCGACGCGCGCAACGATCCTGAATGGCGGACACGCATACTCTCCTGGTATTCGCAGTCGTCGCGGGCCCCGCTCAGTAGCGTCAGCGGCAGTCTCAATTTCTATGGCGTGCACAATATTCATGGCCTGGTCTGGGAATGGGTGGAGGACTTCAATGCCTTGCTGGTCAGAGCCTACCGCCGTAACCAGGGCGACCCGGACCGCCTGCAATTCTGCGGGGCCGGCGCCATCAGCCTGAAGGATCGCGACAACTATGCGGTCTTGATGCGCATCGCGCTGCTGTCCTCGCTGAGCGCCTCCACCACTACCAACAACCTGGGCTTTCGCTGCGTACGGCCCGTTGAAGCGGAGAAAAAAGAATGAATTTCGAAACCCCCGCGAATACGCGACGGCTACGCGCGCTGATCGCCATGCTGTTGCTTGCCGTCGCCAACATTTCTTCGGGATGGAGCGCGCCGGCACCGACCAAGCCGCTGCCGGCAACGTCGATCTATCAATTGCCGATGCCGCTCACCGACCAGGATGGCCACGGCGTGAAACTGGACGACTGGCGCGGCAAGCCGCTGCTGATCAGCATGTTTTACGGGTCGTGCCAGTTCATTTGTCCGCGTATCGTCGACGCGCTGAAGCGCACCGAAGAGAGTCTCGGCGGGCAAGGCGTGCCCGTGCTGATGGTGACATTCGATCCGGAGCGCGACGACGTTGCTGCCCTGAAAGCCATGACGGAAGAACGGCATCTGGATCGCGCCGTCTGGACGCTGGCCCGCACCGACGCACGCAATGTACGCAAACTGGCCGCCGCGCTCAATATCCAGTACCGCGCCTTGCCCAGTGGCGAATTCAATCACACCGGCGTGTTGATCCTGCTCGATGCCGAGGGACGCGTTGCCGGCAAGACCAGCGTGATTGGCTAAGCCGATCCGGCCTTTGTCAAACTGATCCGGAAAACCGCGCCTGCCCGATAGCGTATCGCGGGTAACCGCGTCGCCTCAGGCGCGTCTGACCAGCCGCAACTGGCGCCGCATCGGCGCCGGGCGCGCGACCAGATCGGCCAGCGTGGTCTGATCCAGCGATTCGTACAGCGCATCGAAGCCGCGGGCCAGCACGCCCGCGAGTTTGCAGTTGGGCGCGATCCGGCAGTTGTTGTGATCCGAAAAGCATTCAACAATGGGACCGCCGCCTTCGGCTTCCCGCACCACCTGCCCGACGCGAATCTGTTCCGGCGCCACCGCCAGGCGGATCCCGCCGCCCTTGCCGCGCACCGATTCGATCAATCCGGACTTGGCCAGTTGATGCACCACTTTCATCAGGTGGTTCCCGGAAATGCCGTAAGCCTCGGCAATCTCAGGAATAGTGGAAAGCCGGGTCCGGTTGAGTGCCAGGTACATCAGCACCCGCAACGTGTAGTCGGAAAAGCTGGTCAGTTTCATAAGATGTATTGTAAATATTGCTTTTTGGCGGATTCGGGTTTATATTGAAGATGTATTTTAAATATAGCTTAAAGTCATGCCCATTGATACAGACAATTTGCGGGCCGCGTTGCGCAAGGTCGTCGATCCCGAAGTCGGCATCAATATCGTCGACCTGGGGTTGGTCTATGCCATCACCCAGGATGAACACGGCGTGACGGTTGACCTGACCATGACCTCGCCGGCCTGTCCGATGGGCGAGGGCATCGTCGCCGAGGCCGAATACGAGCTCGCCGCCATCCTGCCTGCCGATATGGCCGTCGTCGTCAACCTGGTCTGGGATCCGCCTTGGTCGCCGGCCCTCATGAGCGACCAGGCCCGTAATACCCTGGGCTGGGAAAAATGACCAGCCCCTCTTTCTATTCTTTCACATCGTTTCCACCCCTCAGGAGAATTTGACATGAGCAACACGCCCGCTGTCACCCTTGACGTTCGCAATATCGTTCCGCGCCATCGCCATCCGCTGATTTTCGGTGTGTTCGAGGCGCTGCCGCTGGGCGAAGCGCTGCTGCTGACCAACGATCACGATCCGAAGCCGCTCTACTACCAGTTCCAGGCGGAGTCGACCGGTCAGTTCAGCTGGGAGTACCTGGAACAAGGCCCCGATCGTTGGCAGGTGAGGATCGGCAAGACCGGTGAAGCGAGCAAAGCCGAACCCGCCGCGCGCTGCTGCGGCGCGAACGGTTAATCGCTGAGTCATCAGCCGATGAATGCACTCCCGTCGAAAGCAAGATTGTTGCTGGCGCTGCCGGCGGTGGCTGCGCTGGTGTGTGGCGTGTTGTCGGGCCTGGCGCGCCTCGGCCTGCCGATGCCGGATCACATCGCGGGGCTGGTCGGTGTGCACGGCGCGCTGATGATCGGCGGATTCTTTGGCACCGTGATCGGCCTGGAACGCGCCGTGGCGCTCGGCAAGGGCTGGCCTTACGCCGCCCCGCTGTTTTCCGGCATGGCCGGCTTGGCGTTGATTGCCGGGACGCCGCTGGCGCTGGCGCAGGCATCGCTTTGCATGGCCGCACTGATTATGGCCCTGGCTTGTGCCGGCGTCTGGCGGCAGCAACGTGTCGCGCATCACGCGACGCTGACGCTAGCCGCACTCGCCTGGCTGGCCGGCAACGGGGTGTGGGCCTTGGGCGGCGCCATCGCGCCCGCCGTGCCGCTGTGGTCTGCATTTTTGTTGCTGACGATCGCCGGTGAGCGGCTGGAACTGTCGCGCTTCCTGCCCACGCCGCCGATCGCACGATCGTTATTTGCGTTGATAGTCGGCGTCCTGCTGTTGGGCGCGTTGCTGGCTTTGGTCGATGAAGCGCCGGGACTGAAGCTGTTTGCCGTCGCATTGTGTGCGCTGGCGCTGTGGTTGCTTCGATTCGACATCGCGCGGCATACCATCCAGTCAACCGGACTTACCCGTTACATGGCGGTTTGCCTGCTGTCCGGCTATCTGTGGCTGAGCGTGGCGGCGCTACTGGGCGCCGTCGGCGCATTGCAGAACGGGACAAGCCTGCGTGACGCCGCGTTGCACGCGCTGTTGCTGGGCTTTGTATTTTCGATGGTGTTCGATCATGCGCCGATCATCCTGCCGGCGGTCAGTACCTTGAAATTCCACTGGCACCCGGGGTTTTATCTGCCGCTGGCGATGTTGCATGCGGGCCTTGCGGTGCGCGTCCTGGCCGGCGTCGTCGATAACTTTGCGCTTCGGCAGCAAGCCGGGGTCGCCAATGCGGTCGCGCTGGTGCTGTTCGTGCTGATGGTGGTCACCAGCCTGCGACCAAACCGCGGACCGTTGCTCGGTCGACGTGCCGCGCGTCCCTCCCACCAATCACCAACACAAATACCTTAAAGGATCACCCCATGAGTTCATGTGGCCAACAAAACCTGACGCCGCTCGCCGTGTATGCCTTCGATGCCCGCGGTGTCGCCAAGCGCTTTCGCCATGCCGCCATCTTTGGTGCGCTCGATACGCTCGAAGCCGGCGAAACCATGCGCTTCGTCAACGATCACGATCCCATCCCGCTGCTGCGGCAACTGGAGATGCGTTATGGCGAGACCATCGCCATCGAGTACCTGCAACGTATGGCGGGTGAAATCGTGATCGACTTCGCCAGAAGGTAGACACATGACTTATGTCGTCACCGAAGCCTGCATCAACTGCAAGCACACGACCTGCGTGGAAGTTTGCCCGGTCGACGCATTTCGCGAAGGGAAGAATTTCCTGGCCATCGATCCCGACGAGTGCATCGATTGCACCCTGTGCGTGCCGGAGTGTCCGGTTGAGGCAATCTATGCCGAAGACGACGTGCCGAAGAACCAGCGGGAATTCATTGAACTCAATGCGCGGCTATCGAAAAAGTGGCCGGCCATCGTCGAACGCAAGGATCCCTTACCCGGTGCGGAAATGAGCGCAAAATTGCCGGCCAAGCGTGAATTGCTGATCGAGGAACCGTGACAAGGTGTGGGCATGACTGAGATCGTCAAGGCATGGCAATGTATCGGTTGCGGCAAGATTGAAGCGCCGCAGCAATGCGTCGGCGTTTGCCAGGATCGCAAGATCGAAATGGTTTACGTGCAGGATCATCACGCCGCGTTGGCACATACCTTGTCGCGGGTCGATGCCCTCGAGTCCGTGTTGCGGCAGATCGTCGCCACCACGCCGCGCAACGAAGAATGGGAACGATCATACCGGGCGCTACAGGAGCGTGCCCGCCACGCCTTGAACAACGCAACATGAATTCGCTGAAAGCAACATGATGGAGAAAATGATGTCATTGGAAAATCGCTTCACAAGTCACTTTTGCGGCACGGCCCTGACGTTGGCGATCCTCGCTTTGCCCGCAACGGCGCTTGCCGCTTCGCCGACCAGCGCAGGTCACGATCACGCCGGCGCGCCGGCCAAGCTGTCACTCGACGCCGGCCGGAAATGGCCGACCGACGCGCCGCTACGCCAGGCGATGGCCAACATTCGCAAGGTCATGGACGCCTCGCTGCACGCGATTCACGAAGGCAAGCTCGCCACCGCCGAATACGTGGTGCTGGCCGGGAAGATTCAGGGTGAGGCCGCGCTGTTCCAGTCGCTATGGCAAGACCGGGTCCGCACGCTCGTCGTCG
>JBDTSU010000258.1:0-5265 GCA_039930965.1 Betaproteobacteria bacterium | reverse complement strand
CGATTTTCGCGTATTTGTCGGCGATGATGCGGCGCCGCACCTTGCGCGTGCGCGTCAGTTCACCGTCGTCGGCATCCAGTTCCTTGTGCAGGATGACGTAGCGCTTGATCTGTGAGTTGGCCAGCTTCGGGTCGAATGCCAGGTCCAGGTTCACTTTCTCGATGCATTCGCCGACCAGTTTGTAGACTTCCGGCTTGGCGGCGAGATCGGTGTAGCCGGCATAGCCCAGGTTGCGGCGCTCGGCCCAGTCGCCCACCGCCTCGATATCGATATTGATCATGGCAGTGGCGTGATCGCGAGCGTCGCCGAACGCGACCGCCTCCTTGATATAAGGAAAAAACTTCAGCTTGTTCTCCAGGTACTTCGGCGCGAACAGCGTCCCGTCCGTCAGGTGCCCGACGTCCTTGGCGCGATCGATGATCTTCAGGTGCCCGCCGGCATCAAAATAGCCCGCGTCGCCGGTGCGAAACCAGCCGTCGGCATCGATCGCCTCGGCGGTCGCGTCGGGGTTCTTGAAATATCCCTTGAACAGGCCGGGCGTCTTGACCATGATCTCGCCGTCGCCGGTCAGCTTGATTTCGCAGCCGGGCAGCGGCGGGCCGACGGTGTCGGACCTGACCGCGCCGTTCGGCTGCACACAGACATACACCGTCGTCTCCGTCTGCCCGTACAACTGTTTCAGGTTGATGCCGATGGAACGATAGAACACAAACAGGTCGGGGCCGATCGCCTCGCCGGCCGTGTAGGCGACATGTACGCGGCTCATGCCCAGCGCATTGCGCAGCGGACCATAGACGGTGAGGTTTCCCAATGCGTGAAGCAGGCGATCCGCGACACCGACCGGCTGGCCGTCGAGGATCCTCGACCCCACCCGGCGCGCCAGGTCCATGAAGTAGTGAAACGCCTTGCGCTTCAGGAAACTCGCATCCTCCATGCGGATCATCACCGAGGTCAGCAATCCCTCAAGTACCCGCGGCGGCGCGAAATAATAGGTGGGGCCGATCTCGCGCATGTCGGACATCACCGTCTCCGATGATTCCGGGCACGACACGCAAAAGCCGGCGACCATCGACTGCGTATAAGAAAACAGGTTCTGGCCGATCCAGGCCATCGGCAGGTACGCGAGCAATTCCTCATCCGCGTTCAGGTTCTCGAATTCGCAGTAGGTGCGGCCGGTACTGATCATCGCGTCGTGGGTGAGCACCACGCCCTTGGGACTGCCGGTGGTGCCGGAGGTGTAAAACAGCGCCGCAATATCCGTCGGCTGGCCGGCCTCGATTTCGCGTTCAAAATAATCCGGATGCGCGTCGTTGAATTCGCGGCCACGCCGCTGCAGCTCCTCGAAACTGATCAGTTCCGGCCGTGAATTGCCTCTCAGTCCGCGTGCATCGTCATAGATGATGTGCGTGAGCTTCGGGCATTGCGGCATGATTTCCAGCAGCTTGTCGACCTGCTCCTGGTCCTCGACGACGGCGCAGGCGATATCGGCGTTCTGGAAAACGAACACCATTTCCTGCGCCACCGCATCCTGGTAGAGCGGGACGGGGATTCCTCCCAGCGCTTGCGCGGCGGTAATGGACCAGTAGAGGCGCGGCCGGTTTTCGCCGATGATCGCCAACGCATCGTTGCGGCGGAATCCCAGTGACGCCAGCCCGCCCGCCAGCGCGCGAATCCCGGCGGCACTCTCGCGCCAGCTAAAGGTTTGCCAGATGCCGAGGTCTTTTTCACGCAGCGCGGGACGGTCGCCACGCTCCGCGGCGTGCTTTTGCAGCAGGCGCGGAAAAGTGGTGGCACCGGCAATCGCAACGGGCGGCGCCATGCCTGGCATCGCATTCTCCTCAAGTCGGCTTCGTGTATTTTTATTGTATTGGTCCGCCGCATCCCACATGACGACGCGTGCGGTGCATCGAGTACCAGTGTAGCCAGCTGCCACCCTGACGGTTGTCGTGGCGACGACAATCGACAGACATTTCAGTTCTCTGCATGTTACTCCTCAGCGCGCGGAGGTCCACGCGAGGTTTTGATACAAGTCATGGATTGGGCTTGCGCCGGGCGCAACCCTGGCGCCGATTCGTGACGGCGCCATGCCGCCGCGCTACGCCAAGCGTCCGCACGCGGCGGTCAATTCGGCGCGTGTATATTGATGCCATGACGAGTTCCTTATTGCACCGCACAAATGATGCGCACCCGGCGCCGATGGCGGAATTCCTGTCGGGTTGCCGCTGGACGGCGAGCTTGTCGCCGGACGAATTCCAGCGTGTCGCCAGCGAACTGATCGAGCGCAAGGTGCCCGCCGGTGGCTATGTTTGCCGCAAGGGCGAGGCAGTCGAAAGCTGGATCGGCGTGATCGATGGACTCGTCAAGATGAGCAACTTGTCCGCCGAAGGCAAGCTGACCACGCTCACCGGCGTGCCACCGGGCGGCTGGTTCGGCGAGGGCTCATTGCTGAAGGATGAACCGCGCAAGTACGACATCCTGGCGCTGCGCGCCAGCCGCATCGCCTTCATGCCGCGCGCCACTTTTCACCGCTTGCTGGATACCAATCTCGGCTTCAACCGCTTTGTGCTGGTGCAATTGAACGAGCGGCTCGGCCAGTTCATCACGCTGGTGGAAAGCGAACGCCTGCTGGAACCCGATGCGCGGGTCGCGCGCTCGCTATCGGTGCTGTTCAATCCGGTGCTGTACCCGGGCATCGGCCGGCAGCTGCAGATCTCCCAGGAAGAAATCGGTTTTCTCTCCGGTGTATCGCGTCAGCGGGTCAACCAGGCATTGCAGGTACTGGAAAAGGCCGGCATGTTGCGCGTCGAATATGGCGGCGTGACCGTGCTCGATTTGCAGGGCCTGCAGGGATTCGGCGCGTAAACACGAAGGCAATTCGTGCGCGGCTTGCAGCATTGATTCGCGTCATCACCACGCCTGCGTGTAGGTAACAAATGGCCAAACACCAGCACCGGCGCGGCTCTCCAGCCATTTTTGTTCGCGGACGCGCGCCAGTGCTTGAGGTTGCCAGATGGAACGAACGTCCAATGACCTCCGCGCCACTACGCGCGCATCGTTGCCCGGACCACGCCGCCCGCCCGTTCCACCGCCCCGGCTTTCAGCAATTCATCGAGCAGCCGAATGGCCAGTTCATCGTTTGTCCCGCCCAGGAAGTCCTCGCGAAACCGCCGATAGACCGGCACCGACTCAAGATACGCCGGCACGTCCGCCGCATTCATTTCACCTTTGTCCAGCAGCGCGAACACGAACAAGCTCTTAGCGGCATGCCGCGCGTTCTTGACCGGGTCCTTTTCGAAGGCGGCCAGTTTGCCGCGCGCGTCGGCGAGCGAACGCGCAACATCCGAGAACGGCGCGCCGTGTCCCGGCACAACAATGGCGGGATTGAGTTTCTCGATAGAGTCCAATGCCGCCTCCGCCGCGTGAATATGCGGATTGGGGTCGGTGGCATGGACCGGTTCCGGCCAGACAAAGCCCATGCCGCGTTCCCATAGCGCATCGCCGGTGACGAGAATGCGCGGACCGTCAGCAAACAGCATCAGCGCATCCATATCGTGCCCGGGGGCGGCATATGCCTGCCAGCGCAGGCCGCCGCCCTGGAAAATATCCCCCGCGGCCATCGTGTCGTCGAACTCGAATTCCTCGGCATACTGGTCCATTTCCGCGGACCAGCAACTCTGTTCCGTCCAGGGCACGACGTGCTTGACTTCGCCATCGGGTATCGTCACCCGGCATTCATAGTGGGCGCGCAACGCCCGGTTGCCGCCCATGTGGTCGCTGTGGCAATGGGTGTTGATGAGCCAGTGCAGCGGTGCATCATCGAGGGCTTTGGCCACATGACGGATGGTGGCCGCCGCGTGCCGCCCGTAGCCGCTGTCGATGAGCACGTTCCAGTCGGGAGATGCCAGCACCACCTGGTTGCAGTTCAGCCAGCCGCGCTCAATGACGGTTACGTCCGGCGCAATGCGGTGGAAGATCGCAGACATATAATCTTGAAATGAATTCTCCCGCGAATGGTAGCACCGCGCCCTTGCCCGCCCCACTCTCGGGCGTACGCGTCGTCAGTATCGCGCTCAACCTGCCCGGTCCGGCCTGTGCGCGGCGCCTGGCGGATTTCGGCGCGGCCGTCATCAAGGTCGAGCCGCCGGATGCGCTGGGGGGCGACCCGATGCGCCGCTACGCGCGCGGCTATTACGATGAATTGCACCGGGGCGTCGAAATACATACGCTCGACCTGAAGACCGATGCCGGACGGACGGCACTCGATCAACACCTGGCGACGGCAGACGTCTTTCTCACCTCGCAACGCGAAGCCGCCCTCGCCCGCCTGCAGCTCGACGGGAATGCCTTGTCCGCGCGTTTTCCGCGGCTCTGCCAGGTGGCCATCGCCGGTTCCGAGCGCGGCAACGATGCCGGCCATGATCTGACCTACATCGCCGCCGCCGGCCTGGCGACACCGCCGCATCTGCCGGCCACGCTGATCGCCGATCTCGCCGGCGCCGAGCGTGCGACGACGGCGGTGTTTGCCGCACTGCGGATGGCGCAACGGACCGGACGCGGGCATCGCATCGTGGTCTCGCTCGAGGCTGCCGCGAACGCGTTCGCCGGGCCGCATCGGCACGGCCTCACGCAGCATGGCGGACTCTTGGCCGGACAACATCCCGGCTATAATTTCTATCTTGCCCAAGACGGCTGGATCGCCTTGGCGGCGCTCGAACCGCACTTCGCGTCACGCGTGCAATCGGCCTCCGGTGTGGCATTCACCGGCGAGGCGCTGGCGGCGTATTTCCAGCCACATGGTATCGATCACTGGTCGCAATGGGCGCTCGAACACGATATTCCCCTCGCTACCATTCCTTCTCCTTCCACCAACTCCCCTACCTGAAAATGCAAATTCAACATTCGACCTTTCTCATCTCCGGCGGCGGCTCGGGCCTCGGCGCCGCCACCGCGCGCATGCTGTTGGCCCATGGCGGAAACGTCGTGCTGGCCGACATTAACAAGGAAGCCGGCGAAAGGATGGCCGCCGAACTCGGTACGCACGCACGCTTTCAGGAAACCAATGTCTGCGACGAGGCCAGCGTGCAGGCGGCGGTCGAGCTGGCCAAGTCCGCATTCGGCGGGCTGCACGGCGCGGTGAACTGCGCGGGCGTGGCGCCGGGCGAACGCGTGGTCGGCAAGAACGGGCCGCATTCGCTGGCCAACTTCCGCCGCGCGGTCGAGATCAACCTGATCGGCACCTTCAACGTCATACGCCTTGCCGCGCAC
>JBDTSU010000257.1:0-5276 GCA_039930965.1 Betaproteobacteria bacterium | reverse complement strand
ATTCTCGGTCCGCTGACCTACGGCGCGGTGTCGTGGGCCAGCGGCGGCAATCATCGCCTCGCCATGCTGATCACGATCGTTTTCTTCGTCGCCGCGCTGCTGGTGCTGGCCGGCGTCAATGAGGCGCGCGGACGTCGGGCGGCGGGATAGCCCCGGGGGTTCGCTCGGCTATACTGGCGGCGGACTATCCAGGCGCCAGGTTGCCGACTACCTGCGCGTGAATTCATACGCCCGACTTTCATGCAAAAAAACTACTACCAGATTCTGCGTATCAAGAACGATGCCACGCCGGAGCAGATCGCGCAGGCCTATCATCGCGCCCGCGACCGCGTTGCCCAATCTGGCGTTGAAGATCCCGATACGCTGGCCCTGCTGCGCGACGCGTTCGAGGCGCTGTCGGACGCGCGCAATCGCGCCGCCTACGACCAGTCGCTGAGCGAACCGCCCCCGCCTCCGCCGCGATTGCGGGCGGTGGCGCCACCACCGCCAGACCTGTCCGCCGTGGACAACGATCACGTCGAATCGGCGCCAAATGCGCGCGGGAAATTGAAGGGACTCGGCATCGCCGCCGCGGCGATGCTGCTGACCGTGTTCATCGGCTACATGTTCACGGGCAAGCCCTCCGCTCCCAAGGCGCCGGCCGCGACCATCGTCAGCACCACCAATACGTCGAGTATTCCGGTTTCGTCGGATCCGCTCGGGACCAGCCAGGCGCCAGCCGCCGCGCCGCCGCCGAAGCCGGCCAGCACCGCGCCGCGCACCGGCGACCAGGTGTTCGCCGAGGTGGCCCACAGCATCGTGCGCATTGTGGTCATGGATGAGTCCAATACCCCGATCGGCGGCGGCAGCGGGGTTGTGACCGCGCGTGGCACCGTCACCACCAATTGTCATGTCGCGCTCAAGGGCCCGATCCTCGAGGTGCGCGCCGGCAAGGACGGTTTCCCCGCGAGCGTGGCGCTGGCGGATGAAACCTATGACTTGTGCCAGCTATCGGTAGGGGGCGGTTTCGCGGCCCCCGCAGTCGAGATCGGCAACATGCAATATTTGCGCACCGGTCCGAAGGTGTTTGCCATCGGCGCGCCGCAGGGACTGGAACTCACCATCAGCGAAGGCATCGTCTCGTCGCTGCGCGAAACCAGCCTGGGCAAGATCTTGCAAACGACGGCACCGATTTCACCCGGCTCCAGCGGCGGCGGCCTGTTCAATATCTCCGGACAGTTGATCGGCATCACCACCTTTCAGCTGCGCAGCGGGCAGAACCTCAATTTTGCCGTGCCGGCGGACTGGATCGGGGAAATGTCGCCGCGCGGCGGTCCGGGACCGAGCTTGCAGTAGGGCGATACCGTTCAGTTACTGTTGTGGTTTTCCGCCTGCCGCCAGTCACGGCAATCGCATCTCACGTTTTGCCATCGCCTCGCGCACGCGGTTCGGGTAGTCGCTGATGATGACGTCGACCTTGAAATCGAGCATGCGCTCGATGTCCTTCGCCTCGTTCACCGTCCAGACCACCACCTTTAGTCCACGTTGCTGCGCGTCCTTGATCTTGGCCTCATCAATGTCGCCGAGATATGGGGACCAGATGGTACCGCCGGCGGCCTTGACCATTCCGGCCACCGATCCGCCGAAGTCCTGCGCATTCAGCCCCGCCGTCCATGCCGAACCTTCGCGGCTGCCGGCGTTGATGTTATCGAGAAACTTCTGCTGTGCCGACAGATAGACGGTGGCAATGGCCGGCGCCTTCTGCTGCGCGATCCTGAGCGTGCGCCAGTCAAAACTCTGCAGCGTGACGCGGTGGGCCATGTTTTCGGCATGAATGACGGCAAGCAGTGCATCGACAAACGCCTCCGGCCCGACGGTCACATCGCGTTCAAACGGCGACAACTTGGTTTCGATGTTGAATCGCACCCGCTGGTTTCCAGATTGCCTGACGAGGGCAAACAAATCGATCAACTTCGCATAGCGCGTGCCGTCCACGGCCTTTTGCTCCGGGTAGCGTTTGCCATAGACCGAATCGGGATTAAGCCGGCCGATGTCGTATTGCCTGAGCTCCGCATAGGTGAGCGAGTGGATGGCCGGTCCTTTCTTGGCCAGCCACTTGCCGTCGGGACCGCGAACGATGTCCGGATTGAGCGTCGGATCGTGACCGATGACGACGACGCCGTCGCGCGTGATGGCGGTATCCAGCTCCAGCGTAGTCACGCCGATGCGCAGCGCGTTGTCGAAGGCGGGAAGCGTGTTCTCCGGCATCAGGCCGCGGCCGCCGCGGTGCGCTTGCAGATCGATGGTGGTGCCGCAGGCCGTCACCAGGCCTGCCACAATGAGTACGATCAAGCGTCGCATTCGTGCCTCGCGTATGAGAAAATTTCAGATTACCGATCATAGCAAAGCACCAACATGCCCAACGGCAACGATTTTCCTGCTAACGACGCCGCGCACGTCACCAATTTCATCCGCAATATCGTCGAGGCCGACCTCGCGGCGAATAAATTCGCCGCACGCAAATGGGCCGGCCGGCCGGGCCTCGCGTCTGATCACGCCGCCGGCGCGCCGGACCAGGCGAAAATTCGCACCCGTTTTCCGCCGGAGCCGAACGGCTATCTGCATATCGGCCACGCCAAGTCGATCTGCCTCAACTTCGGCCTGGCGCGCGATTACGGCGGCCGCTGTCACCTGCGTTTCGACGACACCAATCCGGAAAAGGAAGACCAGGAATACGTCGACTCGATCCTCGACAGTGTCCACTGGCTGGGCTTCGATTACCAGCGGGATGGCGAGAGCAATCTTTATTACGCATCGGACTATTTCGACTGGATGTACCTGTTTGCCGAAGCGCTGGTCGAAAAGGGATTTGCCTATGTCGACAACCTGTCCGCCGAGGAAATGCGCGAGTACCGGGGCACGCTGACCGAACCGGGAAGGGATTCCCCCTCGCGCTCGCGCGGCATTGCGGAAAACCTGGCCATGTTTCGCGAAATGCGCGATGGCGCGCATGCCGATGGCACTTTCGTGCTGCGCGCGAAAATCGACATGGCATCGCCCAATATCAACCTGCGCGACCCGGTGCTGTACCGCATCAAGCGCGGGCATCATCATCGCACCGGCGACAAGTGGTGCATCTATCCGATGTACACCTATGCACACCCGCTGGAAGATGCGCTCGAACAGATCACGCATTCGATCTGCACGCTGGAATTCGAGGACCAGCGGCCGTTCTACGACTGGCTGCTGGAGCACATTCGCGACAGCGGCTACTTCGCCGATCCGCTGCCGAAGCAATACGAATTTTCGCGCCTCAACCTCACCTACATCGTGCTTTCCAAGCGCTATCTCAATCAACTCGTCACCGAGAAACACGTCGACGGCTGGGATGACCCGCGCATGCCGACGCTGGCCGGCGCGCGCCGCCGCGGCTACACGCCGGAAGGTTTCCACCTGCTCGCCGAGCGCGCCGGCGTGAGCAAGGCCGCGGGCTGGATCGATTACAGCCTGGTCGAGGAATGCATGCGGGAGCATCTCAACGCGGTGGCACCGCGACGCGTGGCGGTGCTCGATCCGGTCAGGCTGGTGATCAGCAATTATCCCGCGGGACAAAAGGAAGAAATTCTCGCGCCCAATCATCCGCAAAAGCCGGAACTGGGCAAGCGCGCGCTGCCGTTTTCAGGCGAGTTGTGGATCGAGCGCGAGGACTTTCAGGAAGTTCCGGCCAAGGGCTACTTCCGCTTGTTTCCCGGCAACAAGGTACGGCTGCGCTACGGCTTTGTCATCCTGTGCACCGGTTGCGAGAAGGACGCGAACGGCCAGGTCACCAAGGTGCTCGCCGAGTATTTTCCCGACAGCAAGTCCGGCAGCGCCGGCAGCGATACCTACAAGGTCAAGGGCAACATCCATTGGCTCTGCGCCCAGGCGGCGTGGCAAGCCGAAGTGCGCCTCTACGACCGCCTTTTCAAGGCCGCGTATCCGGGCCGCGATTCCGGCAATTACCTGGACGACCTGAATCCGGACTCGAAGCGGACCCTCCGCGCCTGGCTCGAGCCATCGCTGCAGTCCGCAAGCGCGGAAGACCGGTTCCAGTTTGAGCGGCACGGTTATTTTGTCGCCGATCGCCTCGACTCGAAGCCCGGTCTCCCCGTATTCAATCGCGCCGTCAGCCTGAAAGATCCCTGGGCGACGCGCAAATAGCGGCGAAGCATGACGCCATGACGCGGTTCCCATCGCGTCATGGCGTCATCGTGCGCTACGGACGATTGGGATTATTCGGGTGACGATCAACCCGGTCGGGTATGCCATCACCGTCCCTGTCCCAACGCCCGCGGTCGAGGTACCAGCCGCCGTTGCGTTCGACCCAGCGATGCGGCTGGTAATGGTAGCCGTGACGCGCCTTGACCCACGTGCCGCCCACCCAGACATGGCGGTGGCCGCGCCAATCCCAGTACCCCGGCACCCAGACGTAGCCGCGGCGAGGCGCCGGAACGCGTTCGGCGCGTGGCGCTGGCGGCGCGAGCTGCACCGTGACACCGACGGCTGCCACACTTTGCGATGGCAATGTCACGGCGCCAAGCGTGCCCGCGGCAATCAGCAAAGCTGGCAGAAATTTGCGCGTGAAGTTGAACAGTTTCATGATCCCGACCTCCGTAACGCCACCATTGCCCCGGTAATTCGGATGACTGGCGGCATGACATCACCCAGCCCACTAACGTGGCCGGGATCACATGGTTTACGGATTCAACGCAGCGAAAATTGTAATCGGACGTAACGCCGGTCAACCGTCCGCGTGGCGAGCGCTATTTGGTCGTCCAGGCATCGAAATCGAGCTTATTGACGTCGAACTTGACCGACGTCGGCGCCGCGCTGGCATTGATTTCTCTTTCGGCTTTGTGAAAGGCCTCCGCCAACTTGAAGCTGACCTTGGCCAGGCCTTCGGGATTGGTGGCGATCTTGACGGCATCGTCGCTGACGGCGACCTGCGCATTGACAAGTTGCACGTAGATCTGCGCCGCCATATCACGGACAGGATTGGTTGTGGCGGCTGGATTATCGGCAGGCATGGCATTTCCTGAACATGAAGGGAACAGCTATCGTACCCGCAAAGACCGGCCGACTGTTGGGCGTGAGGACGCATGCGTGCGCCCGCGCGCATCAAGTCACTTCCCGCGCGCACCGGCCGCTGTGGCGCCCGTGGTGGAAACGCGCTTGCGACTGGGTTACCCTCTGCCATCATCGCCTAGTGGCCTGTAACAGCCAATTCGGAATTGAAAGGCGTGTCTGGGCGAGCCGGA
>JBDTSU010000256.1:0-5286 GCA_039930965.1 Betaproteobacteria bacterium | reverse complement strand
TTCGCAGGTCGCGTTGCATGCCGCTTACGGTGGCGTGGTGCCCGAACTGGCCTCGCGCGACCATATCCGGCGCGTCCTGCCGCTGACACGACAGGTGCTCCAGCAAGCCGGCAAGGAACTGTCCGACCTCAACGGCGTGGCATACACGCAGGGTCCGGGGCTGGCCGGCGCGCTGCTCGTGGGGGCCAGCGTGGCAACCGGGCTCGCCTACGCGCTCGGCATCCCCGCGGTAGGGATACACCACCTCGAGGGGCACCTGCTGTCGCCGCTGCTTGCCGACCCCGCGCCGCAATTTCCATTCGTCGCTCTGCTGGTTTCCGGCGGACACACGCAATTGATGGCGGTCGAGGGTGTCGGCCGGTATCGCCTGCTCGGAGAATCCCTGGACGACGCGGCGGGTGAGGCGTTCGACAAGACCGCCATGCTGCTCGGGCTGCCCTATCCCGGTGGCGCGGAACTGTCCCGGCTGGCCGAACAGGGCGATCCCAGGCGGTTCCACCTGCCCCGGCCGATGCTGGGTTCCGGTGACCTCGACTTCAGCTTCAGCGGACTCAAAACCGCTGTCCTCACGCTGGTCCGCAAGCAAACCCGGTCCGGTGAGGCACTGACAGTGGAGACACGCGCCGCGATCGCTCGCGCGTTCCAGGAGTCAGTCGTCGATGTGCTGAGCGCGAAGTCGCTGGCCGCGCTGGAGACGGCCGGAATGCGCCGGCTGGTCGTGGCCGGTGGCGTCGGCGCCAACCGGCAATTGCGGGACCGGTTGCGCGATGAATGCGCGCGGCGGGACATCGACCTGTTCTTCCCGCCGCTGGAACTGTGCACCGACAACGGGGCGATGATCGCGCTGGCCGGCGCGCTGCGGCTGCGCTCGGCTGCGCACAAACTTGCCTTTTCGGTGCGACCCCGCTGGCCGTTGGCGGAGTTGTCGGCGCCGTAGACGGCTGCCGCCACGCCCCTGGGCCTCAACGGCCGATCGTGCTTTCGCTGCCCTGCAGCAGCTTCACGATGTTCGCCTTGTGCCGCCAAACCAGAAGCACGGAAATCGGGAAGATCGCCCAGGCGAGCGGCGTGTTGCCCAGGAAATAGAGTGCCAGGAACGGGGCCGCAACGGACGCCGCCAGTGCACCCACCGACGAGATCCGGAACGGCGCCGCAACAAGCAGCCAAACGCCAACGGTCGTCAGCGCGAGCCACAAGTTGATGCCGAGCAAAATCCCGGCCGCCGTGGCAACACCCTTGCCGCCCTGGAATTTATGGAACACCGGAAACAGATGGCCGAGAAAAACGGCCAGCGCAACGGCGGCGAGCGTCCACGGTTCGACACCCGCGGCCGGGCCGAACTCCTTGGCGAGAAAGACCGCCAGCCAGCCCTTGGCGCCATCGCCCAGCAGAGTCAACGCGGCCGCCGCCTTGTTGCCGGTGCGCAGCACGTTGGTCGCTCCCGGATTCCCCGAACCGTAGCTGTGCGGATCCGGCAGCGCAAACAATCGGCTGACGACGACTGCGAACGACACTGAGCCGATCAGATACGCGGCGAGGACAAACAGCAGGCTGGCCATCGAAGTGTTCTCAAGTAGAATGCCCGGCAGATTCTACCGCGCCGCGACGGCGCTTCCGAACGCCGACTGGTGCAGTGCACATCATGGACACGATCTTCATCACGGATCTGCGGATCGAGACCCGCATCGGCGTCTACGAGTGGGAAAAGCACGTCAGGCAGCCGGTCATGCTGAACATCCAGATCGCGATGCGCGATGCGCGGGCCGGCGCGTCGGACGATTTCGCCGACGCGCTGGACTACGCGGCCGTGGTCGCGCGCGTGCAGGGATTGCTGGCCGATCATCCGCACAAGTTGCTCGAGCGGCTGGCCGAAGATGTGGCCCGCGTCATCCTCGAAGAGTTCCGGGCGCCGTGGGTGCGGGTGCAGCTTGCGAAAATCGCGCCGCTGTCCGGCGTCCGCCAACTCGGCGTGAGCATCGAGCGCGGCGCGCGCGTGGCGTAGACGGCGTCGGGCACGCTCTTGTGCCCGACATGTCACCCGTTCGCGGTGGTCGATGCAACGACTCAGATCGCGGAAGGGCGGCGGCAGTTGGCGGCGGACCGAACCTCGGCCGTCGGCGCACAAATCGCTTCCGATTTGCTGGTTCTTTGATGCGGGCGATTGCGGATCCGGATTCACCGGGATCGAAGTAGGCACGGCGCGGCGGTTCCGACGCCTGCGGTCCTGGCCGGTGGGGTTCCGGACCAAGGCCGTGCACGTGCCATGATGATTGTTCCGCGCAGCAGCCGAAATGGTTCCGGTTTTCCTGGCGATCGGCTTCTGTCGCAAGGAACGTGACGAGAGTGTCTCAACCCCGTGACGAGTGATCGGGACGCTGATGACAGGCACAGCGCGTGCACCCGGCGAAGGGCAGCGTGGCCGCTTCCTATCTGACGGGTCCGTCCGCGATCGCCGCGTCGACCAACGCAGGCTTGAGCACGCGAACCAGATCGGCGGGCGCCATTCCCACCAGATATCCGCGCCGCCCGCCGTTGATATAGAGGCGCGGCAGTAGGGCGATGCTGCGCTCGACATAGACCGGCATGCTCTTGCGCGTGCCGAACGGACTTGTGCCGCCGACCTGATATCCCGAGTGCCGGTCCGCCACCGCCGGTGCGCAGGGCTGGATCGTCTTGACGCCGAGCAGGCGCGCCAGCGTTTTGGTGGACACTTCGCGGTCGCCATGCATCAAGACCACCAGCGGCCGCTTCGCTTCGTCCTCCATGACCAGGGTCTTGATCACCGCATGCTCGTCGACTTGCAGCGCGCGCGCCGAAGCCGCAGTACCGCCGCGTTCTTCATATGCATAGGGATGATGGCTGAATTCGACGCCGTGCTCGCGCAGGACGCGCACTGCCTGGGTCGCCGGATGCTTCTCCTGGGCCATTCGTCAACTCCCGGTTTCGATGACGCGCATGCGCCCTTTTGTTAGCCGCGCTCAGCCCCGGGGGTGATGCACCGCATGCAGGCGCTTCAGCCGCTCGCGCGCCACGTGGGTATAGATCTGCGTGGTCGTGATGTCCGCATGACCGAGCAGCAACTGGACCACGCGCAGATCGGCGCCATGGTTGAGCAGATGCGTGGCGAACGCGTGGCGCAGCGTGTGCGGCGACAACGTTGCCGGATCGATTCCGGCCCGCAACGCATGGCGCTTGAGTGCGTGCCAGAACGTCTGCCGCGTCGGCGGCCCGCGACGGTGCGTCAGGAACATCGCGTCGCTGCCGCCTTGTCCGGCGAGCGCCGGCCGCCCCTCGCGCAGGTAACGGGCGATCCACGTCAGCGCTTCCTCGCCCAGCGGCACCAGCCGTTCCTTGCTGCCCTTGCCCATCACGCGGACCACACCCATGTCGAGACTGACCTGGCCCAGCTTCAACCCGACCAGTTCCGAAACGCGCAAGCCGGTCGCGTAGAGCGTCTCGAGCATCGTCCGGTCGCGCAAGCCGAGCACGGTGTTGCAATCGGGTGCGGCCAGCAGCGACTCCACCTGGGCTTCAGAAAGATTCTTCGGCAAGCGCCGCGGCATGCGCGGCGCCTTGACGCGCAGGCACGGATCCTCGCGCAACGCGCCCTGCTGCACCTGCAGCTGATAAAAGCGCCGCAACGTCGAGAGCCGGCGATTGATGGATGAGACCTTCGCCTTTTGTCCGAACTGCGCGCCGATATAAGCCTCGACGTCGGCGCGCGCCGCCTGGTGCAGCGTCTTTCCGGCAGAGTCGAGCCAGGTCGTCCATTGCTTCAGATCCTGACGGTAACTGGCGAGGCTCGTTGGCGCGAGGCCGTCCTGCAACCAGAGCTGGTCGCAGAAATCGTCGATCAGCTCGAGCGCGACGGCGGTCGGCGGCGCGTTCATGCCGCGGCGCCTTCATGGGCGAGCAGCCAGCGCTTGATGGCGAGCGGAACGGATGCGCTGCCGCCCATGAATCCGCCGAGCGCGCCACCGGCCGCGACCACGCGATGACAGGGGATGACGAGCGGCAGCGGATTGCGTGCGCAGGCCCCGCCGACCGCGCGGGGGGCCGAACGCACCAGGCGGGCGATGTCGCCGTAGGTGCGCACGGCGCCGGCCGGAATCATCGCGATCGTGCTCCAGACCCGTGTCTCGAATGCGGTGCCGTTCATCGCCACCGGTAGATCGAAGTGTGCACCGGGATCCGCGAGATACGCCTGGAGTTGCCGCACCGCTTCGGTGGCCAATGCAGTTGCCGGCGGCAGGTCCTCGCTCGCCAATGGCAGATAGTCGATGGCTACGATGTGGCGCGCCTCTTCGCGGATGCCGAGGACGGCGAATGGCGTGCGCAGCCGTGCCGAATACGCGAGTGGATGGCCGGGGAATCGCTTCGGCGCTGGCATCGGCTCAGTGCACCGGAAAGGGCCATGTCGCCGGATTGCCGGCATCGCCATAGATGCGCGGAAACCTTGTTTCAAGCATCAGGATGCCGACAGGTGCTCGCATTCGCGGATTCTACAGTTTGCTTTCGCGATCGCGCGCCATTGATGATGCAGGCGAATCGCGGTAACCTTGGGCGATTCGTGTCAAAAGCAACTTCCCGGAGGAATCACCATGCAATTCATCAGAACGCTGGCCCTTGCGGCTGCGCTGGCCGGTGCTGCAACCGGCGCTGCAGTGGCGCAAACGAAATGGGATTTGCCGACGGCCTATCCGGCCAGCAACTTCCATACTGAAAACATCCAGCAGTTCGCCGCCGACGTGGACAAGGCCACAGGGGGCAAGCTGAAGCTGACGGTTCATGCAGGCGCCTCGTTGTTCAAGGCGCCGGAAATCAAGCGCGCGGTACAGGGCAACCAGGCGCAAAGCGGCGAGGTCCTGCTGGTCAACTTCGAAAACGAGAATCCGCTGTTCGGCGTCGATGGACTGCCGTTCCTCGCGACCAGCTATGCCGACGCGCAGAAACTCTACACCGCGTCGAAACCCGCTCTCGAAAAACTGCTCGCCGCGCAGGGGATCAAGCTCCTGTTCACGGTTCCCTGGCCGCCGCAAGGCATCTACACCAACAAGACGCTCAACAGCGCCGCCGACATGAAGGGCCTGAAATGGCGCGCCTACAGTCCGGCGACGGCGCGCATCGCCGAACTGGTCGGCGCCCAGCCGATGACGGTGCAGGCCGCCGAAGTATCGCAGGCGCTCGCCACCGGCGTGATCGATTCGTACATGTCGTCCGGGGCGACCGGCTACGACTCGAAGACCTACGAGCACATCAAGAACTGGTACGACACGCAGGCGTGGC